>DATFKJ010000022.1:0-8022 GCA_035268705.1 Roseovarius sp.
CGTCCGCCACAAATGGCCCCGCCTTCAGGTCATCGACCTGCGGCAGGGTCATGTTATCGCGGCAATTCATGCCAAGAACCAAACCCTGACCCTTGCGATCTTCCGGGACAAGCGAAATGCCACGTTCAATCGCGTCATAAGGCGAGTGGATGCGCACCTCTTCGCCATCCATCAGGATCGTGCCGGCGGACGGGTTTCGCAGCCCGAACAGCGTCTCGGCAATCTCGGTACGGCCAGCACCGACAAGGCCGTAGAAGCCGACAACCTCACCACGACGCACTTCGAAACTGACATCCTGATAAAGATCACCACAACTCAGGCCGCGCACCTCAAGCGCGACTTGGCCCAACTCGTGGTGGCTTTCGTTGCGGCTCAGGTCAAGTTTGCGCCCGATCATCATTTGCGTGACGCCCTCTTCGTCCGTTTCGGCCGTGTTGACGGTGCCCTGATACTGGCCATCGCGCAGAACGCTGATCCGGTCGGTAATCTTGAAAATCTCTTCCATCCGGTGCGAGATATAGGCAATGCCGACACCCTGCGCCTGCAAATCGGCGATGACTTCGAAAAGCACGATCTTTTCCGCATCCGTCAGCGACGCGGTCGGCTCATCAAAGATCACCGCCTTGGCGTCCACCGTAAGCGCACGGGCAATCTCAACCATCTGCTGATTGGCGATGGACAGATCGCCGACCCGCGTCTTGGCGTCGAAACCGACCTTGAGCTTTTCGAGGATCACGTTGGTCTTGGCCTCCAGTTCGGCCCAATCTACCAAGCCAAACTTTTTGCGCGGCAATTCACCGAGATAGATATTCTCGGCCACACTCAATTCATCGGCGAGGCTGAGTTCCTGGTGAATGAAGACGATGCCCTTGGCCTTGGCGTCCAGCGGACCGCTCATCACCGTGGGCTGTTCGTCGACGATGATCTGACCTTCGTCGGGCTGGTGAATACCACCCAGCACCTTCATCAGGGTGGATTTCCCGGCGCCGTTCTCCCCCATAAGGGCATGCACTTCGCCCGGCAGAATACTCAGCGACACACCATCAAGGGCACGCACACCGGGGAAGGTCTTGACGATGCCTTCCAGTCGCAGGACAGGTTTTTGTTCGGTCATACCTTCAACTCCTCTCTGCCTTTCACATTCAACTGACGGTCAAGGAAAAGCACCGCGATCAGGATGAGACCGATCACAAGGTTCACGGTCGATGTATCGGCACCGATATGGGCCAGCCCCTTACGCAAGAGCTGGATTGCCACCACACCGCCGAAGGTCGAAATGATCGAACCTGCGCCGCCAGTGAGCTTTGTACCGCCCAGAACGACTGCCGTGATCACCCAAAGCTCGTAAAGCTCGCCGTCATTGGGATTGACCGAACCGCTTTCGGAATAGAACACGATCGCCGAAAGCGCCGCCAGAAAGCCGATGATCATGAAGTTGATCATCATGTGCGGACCGACGCGGATACCCGCGTTGACCGCGGCCTCACGGTTGTTCCCGATCGCATAGGCATTGCGCCCATGGACCGTACGGTTCATCAGAAACCAGATCGCCACGGTGACGATCAGCAAGAACCATGTCGGCGTGTGCAGGCCGAGAAACTGCGCCTCGGCAAAATCGACCAGCGTCCAGTTGAGGTGGCTGGTGGGTTGTTCGCCGTTGTACATGAAGACAAGGCCGCGGTACCCGAGCATCGACCCCAGTGTAACGATGAAGGCATCAACGCCCGTTTTCCAGACGATCAACCCGTTGAGCGCGCCCAGCACCAGACCGGTCAGCAGCGCCAGCCCCCAGCCGACGAAGATAACACCGTCGCCAAGCCCGGCAAACATGGGCCATGTCATGCTATCGAGCAGGACAACGGCGCAGATCGCATAGGTCGCACCGACACTCAGGTCGATATTGCCGTTGATCATGACGATCGTCATGCCCATGGCGATGATCCCGATCGGAGCTGACTGCTTGAACAGCAACAGCATGTTGTCGGCATCCATGAAGGCCTTGTCGCTGACAGAAAGGAATTCACCCGCCACCGAGAAGAAGATCAGCTCCAGAACGATAAAGCCCCATATGGCACCGTTCTTGAGAAATTTCGAAAGAGTTCCAGCTTGCATCGTCTTTCCTCCCTTACGCGATCGGCGACCAAAGCTTGCCACGCTTGGCTGCGATATCGAGCCAGACTGCAAGGATGATGATGATCCAGGTCACGACGAACTGGACGTAGAACTCAAGCCCGACCAGCAAGAGACCGTTCTGGATGAATCCGAGGATCAGAACGCCGATCACCGTCTTGAAGATCGTGCCGGAGCCACCCAAAAGGGATGCACCGCCCAGAATGACAGCGGCCAGAACCTCAAGTTCAAGCCCTTGCCCCACGGTGTTTTGCGATCCCATCGAACGGCTTGCCTGAATCAGGCCCGCCGTGGCCACGCAAAAGGCCGACATCAGGTAGCAACTGAACACCACCCGCGCCCGGCGGATACCCGAAAACGTCGCCGCCGTGCCATTGCCACCCACCGCATATACCTTGCGCCCGAAGGGTGTCTTGGCCAGCATTATGCCCAACAGTGCTGCAAGCAGCACGAAGATCAATATGGGTACGGGTATTCCCAAGGCATCGCCCTGCCCGAAGACAGAGAACCAAGTGCCCTCCTTGTCAGCGATGTCCATGTTCTTGCCACCCGAATAGGTCAGTGTCAGTCCATGGATGGCCGAAAGCATCCCCAAGGTCACAATCAGCGAATTGAGCTTCAGGTACCCCACGAGAAACCCGATGAAGGCCCCCAACGCCAGCGTCATGGCAAACATCGCCGGAATGGCCATCGTCGGGCCGATCTTGTCGTGCAGGTCCAGAACGACAATGGTCGAAAATGACATCATCGACCCCACCGACAGGTCCAGATTGCCGCTGATCACGACAAACGTCACCCCAAGCGCCATCACCCCGAGAATCGCGGAAGACCGCACGACACCCATGATGTTGTCGGGGTCCAGAAACCGCGCATTCGCGAGAGAGAACCCGATAATGAACAGCGCGAAGGCGACAAGTATGCCTTGCCGCGCCAAAAAGCCGCCGATACCTTTTTTGGTCAGTTCTGACATGAACTTTCCTCCCTTTAATGCCGCGCGATGCGCGCCCTCACACCAACGTCATGCCGCCGTCAATCATGACGATCTGTCCGGTCATGTAGTCGCTGTCTTTTGACGCCAGGAACGTGGTTGTCCCGGTGACATCTTCCGGTGTTGCAACCCGACCTTTCAGGATCTCGGAGGAAAACTCCTCCATCGCCTGTCCGGGCCGTTCTGCCGCACCAATCTCCATCAGGTCCTGATCGACCTGTTCCCACATCTCCGTGGCGACGACGCCGGGCGCAAAACCCGTCACCGTGATATCATGTTTTGCCAGGTCCCGCGCACCCGATTGGGTCAGCGACACCACGCCCCACTTGCTCGCGCAGTAGGGCGCGACGTTGTCAAAGCCTTGCCGTGAAGCAATCGAAGCGGTGTTTACGATCTTGCCAAAGCTGCCTTGCCGGATGAATTGCCGCGCCGCTTCCTGCATCCCGATCAAACAGCCAAGGCCATTCACGTCATTGATGAAACGCCAGTTTTCCTCGGTAACGTCCAGGAAGTTCATGGGCTTGTTCACGCCGGCATTGTTGAATTTCACATCAAGTTTGCCGAAGGTGGCGACGGCATGCTCGATCATCGCCTGCACTTGCGCCCTGTTCGTCACATCGACGGCAGCATGGGTGACCTTTCCGCCCCCCTTCGCCGCGCGCGGTGCATTGGCCAAGGCCACTTCGCTCACCTTCGCATCATTGATGTCGGCGAAACACACATCGGCACCTTCATCCAAAAGCGCCTCACCTATCGCACGGCCAATGCCTTGGGCGGCTCCAGTCACAATACATGAACGGCCAGAAACACGGGCCATGGCGCCCCTCCCAGATCCCAGATACTCTTGAATTTTATATGGGGTATCCGGGCGCGGCCATAGAGCCACGCCCGCGACACAAGCGGATCTTAGAAGACCGGCTTGTCGAACTCGCCCATGTTGTCCTGAGTGATCTTCGGCGTGTCGAAGTAGTTCAGGAAGGGAAGGTCCTTGCCTTCAAGCGTCTCCACAGCGGTTTTGAGGGCCGCTTTGGCATCGTCGACAGGTGACTGGTAGATGGATCCCCAGTACTCGCCACGCTCCATGGCTTCATAGCCTACGGCGAAGTTTGTCGCACCGACAAAGATGATCCCGTCACGACCGGCAGCCTTTGCCGCGTTCAACGCGCCGACGCCCATGTTGTCGTCACCGGCATAGACACCGTCGATGTCGTCATACTTGACAAGGAAGGCTTCCATGACTTTTTGCGACTTCTCGCGGTTCCAGTCGCCCGGCTGCTTGTCGATCTGCTCGACGTTGGGGCAGACTTCGGGCAGACGGTCGTCGAAGCCCTTGGCGCGCTCGATCGCGGTGGTGTAGCCCGGCTGACCGGTGATATGCACGACCTTGGCTTCGTCCTCGATACCCATGTCCTTGAACTTGTCACACATGATCTCGGCCGAACGGGCACCCTGCGTGATGTTGTCCGGACCCGAGAAGGACGCCACGAAATCGAAACCCTGCTCGGCAATATTCGAGTTGGTGACAACCACCGGGATACCAGCCTTGTGCGCCTTGCGCACGGCGGGGATCACCGCCTCGCCGTTTGTCGGCCAGATGATGATCGCGTCGACTTCCTGTTGAATCAGGTCTTCCATCTGAGCGATCTGACGGGCCACGTCACCGCCCGCGTCAAGAACAACAGCCTCGACGTTGTCATTGGCTTCCGCCGCTTCGATGAAGGCATTTTCATATGTCGTCTGATAGCTGTCCACGCCAACGTTGTTTTGCGTAATGCCAATCGTCATGGTTTCCGCAATGGCGGCACTGCCGATCGTAAGAGCGGCGGCGGCTGTGGTTGCCGCCAGTGCTTCGCGATACTTCATTTGGGTCTCCTCCCGGAATATCGATTCTTTTGGGTTCACATCCTCGTCTCCTCACGAGGACTCATCGTCCGACTCAGCGAACGATCTTCCTTAAACTGACTCGGACCGACGCTGCACAATGCAGTAAATTTATCCACTTTGAATATTTTTACATCCAGAACGGACCGTTTCGCGGTACGGTCCGGATGTCATTTTGAACATTTTAGCAGAAGGGTGCTCGATGACCGAATCGACTTCATCCAAAATGGACATCTCTAAACGTAAATCAACGCTGGACGAACGGAAAGCGCGGTCACGCAAAATGAATGCGATGAAAGGACATGGAGAAAGCTATCGGGTCTCGCCACGTGCGAAGGCCGAAATGCTGCGCATTTTGTCCTTTCTGGAGGATTTCGGCTCCGAGCTTGAAGCCTCGAACGAGTTGTATGCGCCCAACCCTTACTTCCGGATGACGCTTCACCTGATCCGCGGCCACCTCGAAGCCAAGACCGTCACGCCAACCTCGCTCATCGGGGCCAGTCAGGTGCCCTATGCCACGGCGAACCGGCGCCTGAAGGAAATGGTCGAGGCCGGCTTGATCGAACAGCGTCCCCGCACGCAAAGCGGCAAGAGCTTCTCCATGCACCCCAGCGAGACGCTCCTTGAGCAATGGATGCAAATGTCCGGCCGGGTCGAGCGCCTTGCCGCGGCGCAGTTCGGCGGGCGCGAACGCTCGGCAGACACCAAGGACTACTATTACGGCGGCTCATACCTGTCGGCCCAGTCCATCCCGCCGCTCAATGTCCTGTCCGAACCGCTGAAGGTGTCGGGCGGCATCCGCATACTTGTCCATGGCGATCCGACGTTCATGGTCATGGACAACCTCAAGCGGCAGTTCGAGCAAGCCATCGGCACGCAAATCCACCAACGCGCCTTTTCCATCGACCGCCTGCGCGAAGAAGCCATCCGCAACGCGGAACGCAAGTCGAGTCGCTACGACATTATCGCGCTCGACCTGCCATGGGTCGGCCTCTACGCCGACCGCGGCATGCTCATGCCTCTGGACGAGGCGATGGATATCGCCCGGATCGACCCGGCCGACTTTCACACCGCCGGGTGGCAAGCGGCGCATTGGGGCGGCCGCCCCTATGGTGTGCCGGCACAGACAACGCCCGAACTCCTGTTCTACCGAAAAGATCTCTTCGCTCGCGAAGGGCTTGAGCCTCCAGCCACAACCGACATGCTTCTTGAGGCCGCCAAACGCTTTCACGAACCGAACCGGGGCCTTTACGGCATCGCCTGGAACGCGGCACGCGGCACGGCCTTGGGCCATACCGTCCTGATGACCATGGCCGATTTCGGCCAACCGGTGATTAATCTTCCGCGCAAGGCCGGAGGCTTCGATACAGATGGCCTCGCCAAGCGCGACTATCGCGCGACCATTGACACCGACGCCGGCCTTCGCGCCGCCGAATTCCTTCTTCAGATGCTGAAATATTCGCCGCCCGACATCCTATCGATGTCTTGGTACGAACGCATTCGCCCCTATTCATCGGGCAAAGTTGCGATGGCCTACGGCTATACGCTTCTGGCGCCCTATTTCGAACTCGATGAGACCTCCCCCGCCTGCGGGCAAACCGGCTATCTCCCCCATCCAGCCGGGCCGGGCGCAAGCTCGGTCGCGCCCGTAGGCGGTTATATCATGGGCATTCCGGCCAACCTGCCGCCCGAACGGGTCGGCCCCGCCGTCGAAGCGCTTCAGGTTTTCACCTCTCCCGAGGCGCAAAAGCTTTACGTTCAGAACGGCAGCCGAACCAACCCGCGCTATTCCGTGGGCGCCGACCCCGAGGTGCGCCGCGCCTCGCCGATCTTCGAAGCGGTCGACGCCATGTCTTGGCGCGACGAGCTTCAGTTCTGGCCGCGCCCACCCGTCCCCGAGATCAACGACATCATCCAGATCTGCGGAGAAGAATTCCACGACATGCTGCGCGGGATCACATCCCCGCGTGACGCTTTGCGGAGGGCCCAGGACCGGGCCGACGCACTCATATGAACCAACGGGACACCGTATCACGAGGAGGAGACACCCATGGACCCCAATCGCCTTAAAGGTAAGAATATTCTGATCACCGGTGCCGCACGCGGCATGGGCGCGGCCAACGCCGAAGCCTTCGCCGCGCAAGGTGCCAATGTCTGTCTTGGGGACCTCGACGAGTCCGAGGCGTCAGTGGTCGCGGACCGGATCAACGCGGCCGGAAACGGCAAGGCAATCGCCGTCAAGATGGACGTGACCAAGCGCGAAGATAACGCCGCCGCCGTGAAAGCGGTCGTCGACGCCTTCGGGTCGATCAATGTTGGCCTCTTCAACGCGGGCCTCAACAAACCCCGGTTCTTCATGGATATCGACGAAGACAACTGGGACATGATCATGAACGTCAACACCAAGGCGATGTGGCTTGGCATGCAAGAGACCGCGAAACAGATGATCGAGCAGGGCCCGATGGAGGATCACCCCTACAAGCTCATCAATGTGGGCTCCATCGCCTCGCGCAAACCGCTGGTCGATGTGACCGTTTATTGCACATCGAAATACGGTTGCCTCGCGCTGACCGAATGCGGCGCGCTGGGTCTGGCAGAGCACAACATCACCGTGAACGGTTACGCCCCGGGCGTGGTTGTCACCCCGCTGTGGGAGCAGCTCGACAAGGATCTTGTCGATATCGGCTTCAAGGAGCGCGAGGGCCAAGCCTACGAGGATATCGTCGAAAGCAACCTGGTGATCAAACGTGTATCCTATCCCGAAGACATCACCGGCACCGCGTCGTTCCTTGCCAGTAGCGACAGCGACTACATGACCGGCCAGATGATCTCGATCGATGGTGGCTGGGTCACGAAGTAACCCCGCAGTCACCTGATTTTTCCGCAACACATCGGGTGCGCTTGGCCGCACCCAAAAGGAGTTTCCGATGTCAGAACGCCCCGGCAACGCACTCATGCCCAACCTGCTCACCCCACAGGACCTTGAGACCAATTGGCAATGGCGCGACAAGCTGCCAGCCCAT
>DATFKJ010000023.1:0-9287 GCA_035268705.1 Roseovarius sp.
ACATCATCGGGTGCAAGGCCCGTGACGGCCGAGGCAACCAGATAGCGCAAGGCGCGGGCGTGTTTCGATGTGAGCGCGCCGTTTGCGGTATTGATCATCACCGAAGCCGAAGGCTCCACATCGCGTTGGAACGGGTTTGAGCCTGTACTGGCAAGATGGACACGTGCGCCGGTGATAGCGGGATGTGCCTGTATCGTGCGGGCCAGTTCACCCTCTTTCGCGCGCCAATAGGCGGCATCGAACATTTGCGACGTGGTCCCGAACCCCGACATCGAATCGAGCAATTCGTAACCTTTGGTCGAGGTTGCGGGCAGGCCTTCGCTTGCGAGTGTCATGCGCAATTCGTCGCGGCGAGCCGACTCGACGAAGATTGCGCCGCCCCGGACGTCATAGGCCACGCCCCTTTGTTCAAGCGCGGCGACGACATCTCCGGCGGCACCGCTTTCAAGGCCTGCGTAAAGTAAAGTCAGACTGGGCGATGAGGCCATGCGCGCGAGGCCCAAGACGGCCGCGAAAACCGCCGCTGTGGACAATAACACGATCACCCGCCGCCGCGCGTCCAGCGCATTCCAGACATCTAAAATCTGCTGCAATTCTTTGCCTCCTGATCCCCGGCTTCTGCCGTTCTCTGAGGTCATCTTTCGCTGATCTGGCTTAACAATCGGTTAGTTCCTGCGTGCCTATAGTTCGTCAGAGGCGACTCGCAGGTGACAAAGATGGCCGAAACGGAAAACACGGAAGAAAACCCACCCAAAAAGGCGTCAAAGCTGCCGCTGATCCTTGGATTGGCTCTGGCTTTGGTGGGCGGCGGTGGCGGATTCTTCGCGGTTTATTCAGGCATGATTCTTGCGCCGGATGGCCCCGACCCAACAGCGGAGGAAAAAATGCCTGATCAAGTGAAAGCGATGCCCGATGTCGCCTTCGTGCCGGTCGACCCGATGGTGATCTCGCTGGGCTCAAGCGCTGCAAGACACCTGCGGTTTCAAGCACAGCTTGAGGTTGGCGCGCCGCACGAAGCCGAAGTGGCCAAGTTGATGCCGCGGGTTGTAGATGTGCTCAACAGCTACCTACGGGCGCTGGAACCCGAGGATCTTGAGGCGAGTTCGGCTCTGATTCGCTTGCGGGCGCAAATGTTGCGCCGTGTGCAGATCGTAACCGGGGGCGACCGGGTAAGGGATCTGCTGATCATGGAATTCGTACTGAATTGAGGTAAGGGATGGAATTGATTGCCGATATACTGCTTGTCGCGGGCGCGCTGGGCGCTGGCTTCTATTGTTTCGTTTTGGCCAGACGCTTGCGCCGCTTCAATGATCTTGAAAATGGTGTCGGCGGGGCTGTGGCGGTCCTCTCGGCACAGGTCGATGATCTGGCCAAAACATTGGAGGCGGCCCAAAGCACGGCGAGCAGCTCCACACAATCACTGGAAGGGTTGACCGATCGGGCCGAAACCGTGGCCAAGCGGTTGGAGCTCATGGTGGCTTCGATGCATGATTTGCCCACGGCCACCCCGGCGCCCAAGGCACCAGATGGGCCGATATTCAAACGCCACCACCCGGAAGACAGCGAGGTGGCATGATGACCCGTAAGAGTCGCCGACGTCAGCCGGGCCGCGGAGCCCTTGTTATGATCGCCAGCATTTTGTTGCTATCCGCGGGCTTGCGGGTGGGCGATGGCGCTGGGCAGGCCTTGGCTCTTGCCAAGGATGGGGTCGAGGTCAGCCAATTGTCGGAGGCCGCCCCTAAGGCCTGTGAAACACCAGAAGACCTCAAGCGTGTTCTTGCGGCGATACAGCAACGTGAAAAGACGCTGAGCCAGCGCGAAACGGCGATAGGGGATCGAATGCAGGCGCTTTCCGTTGCGGAACGCGAGACCGACAAAAAGTTACACGCGCTTCGCGAGGCCGAGGATAACTTAAGACAGACGATTGCCATGGCCGAAAGCGCCTCGGAAACCGATCTGGGGCGCTTGACCAAGGTCTATGAGAGCATGAAGCCCAAGCAAGCCGCCGCCTTGTTCGAGGAAATGGACCCGAACTTCGCCGCTGGGTTCCTTGGTCGAATGCGCCCTGAAGCCGCTGCCGCAATCATGGCGGGCCTCACGCCGCAGGCCGCGCATACCTTCAGCGTCGTTCTGGCCGGCCGCAACGCGAATGTCCCGAAAGAGTGATGCAGGGCGCGGCATGCTCCGCGGTCCTCTCAGCAACGGCTGGAGAAGAAAATGCTTGGTATAATTGGTATTGTTATGATCTTCGCCATGGTTTTTGGCGGCTACTTGGCCGCTGGTGGCAAGCTTGGCATCATCTTGAAGGCTTTGCCGTTCGAGATGATGATGATTGGCGGCGCAGCGATCGGGGCTTTTCTGATCAGCAATGACATGTCCGCCGTCAAACATACGGCCAAGGATATCGGCAAAGTCTTCAAGGGTCCTAAGTGGAAGCCCGACGACTATCGTGACCTTCTTTGCCTGCTGTTTGAGCTGATCCGGCTGGCGCGCCAGAATCCTGTCGCAATCGAAGAACATATCGAGGCACCCGAAGAGTCATCCATTTTCTCGAAGTACGGCAAGATCCTTGGTGACAAGGAGGCGATCGCCTTGATCAGCGACACCATGCGGTCGGCTTCGATGAACTATGACGACCCGCATCAGGTGGAAGAGGTTCTGGACAAGCGGATGGAGGCGACGTTGCACCACTCCATGCATTCCAGTCATGCGCTTCAGACCGTGGCCGATGGCCTTCCGGCTCTGGGTATCGTGGCAGCCGTGCTTGGTGTGATCAAGACAATGGCCTCAATTGACCAACCGCCGGAAATCTTGGGTAAGATGATCGGCGGCGCGCTCGTCGGTACCTTTTTGGGAGTGTTCCTAGCCTACGGGTTCGTTGGCCCGTTCGCGGGCAAGGTCAAGGCCGTGGTTGAGGAAGACAGCCATTTTTACCACCTTATCAGGGAGGTCTTGATCGCCAATTTGCACAACCATGCCACGAACATCTGTATCGAGGTTGGGCGCCAGAACACCCCATCACATATCCGGCCGAGTTTCTCCGATCTTGAAGAGGCGCTCAAAGGCGTCAAACAGGATGCGGCATGATGCGAATATTGGCGGTGACCATCTTATCCATGATGTGGCCCTTGGGACTGTTGGCTCAGGAAGTGGCCATTCGCTCGGGGGAGCATGGGGATTTCACGCGATTGGTGTTTGACCTGCCTGTGCGGGCGGAATGGACCTTGTCTGATTCTTCGAACAGCAAGGTGCTTGCTTTTGACCGACCGTTCCAGTTTCAGACTGAAGCTGTGTTCGACCGTATCCCGCGCGATCGGTTGACGGAGGTGCGACAATCGGAACCCGGCAGCTTGCGGCTTGATCTTGCCTGTGACTGTGATGTCGATGCATTCTGGCATACCGCCACAATGCTTGTGGTGGATATTGCAGAGAACCCTGGCGAACAGCAGGTGGTGAAGCCACGATTGCGACAGGTTGCGGCGGCTCGCACACAGGAGAAAGATGACAAGGAGACTGGCCCAATCACGGTTTGGCCGCGGACCAAGCCATCGGTGAGCTTGGCAGAGCAGGCTTTGACCGCACCGCCTTTGTTGAACAAGGCCAAGCCGAGGGTACAGGCAAATGAAAGCCTGAGAACGGCCCAAGACCTGCGCCAGAAACGAGCACAGGTCTTGGGGCAGATTGCACGGGCCGCCTCCCAAGGGTTGTTATCACCCAACGTACAGTGGCCAAGCCAAGACTCCGCAAGCCCACAGGAGACGAAAAGTGCGAACGGGGTCACATCGGATGCGGTACAGAATCCCACGCCGGATGAGAAAAGGCTCAACCCGCTGGACAACCTGCGCGCACGATCCAGCATTGACCGTGATCTCTTGGCTCATGCCGAGCAGATGAATGGCCCTTTGTCTGGCCGCGGTGATTGCCTATCCGACAAGCTCACTCGTGTCGCAAATTGGGGAACCGATGAACCCTTTGGCGCACAGATCGGGCCATTGAATAGGCGGTTGTTCGGGGAATTCGACAAGCCCGATGAAAGCGTGGCCGTAGACTTGGCGCGGCTTTATGTCTTTTTCGGGTTCGGTGCCGAAGCGCAGCGTGCGCTTGGGCTTGTCTCCACTCCGTCGTTGGAATCGACTATCTTGCAGACCATGGCGCAGATCCTGCGAGAGGGTCATGCATCACCTCAATCGGTGCTGTCAAAGCAGTTGGATTGCACGACGTCCGTCGCGGTTTGGGCCGCTCTGTCTTATCGCGACCTTCCCGCCGATATGCCGATCGATACAGATGCGATCCTTCGCGCCTTCTCGGGCCTGCCCCCACACTTGAGGCGTTATGTGGGCCCTATGTTGTCGCAGAAGTTCCTCACCGCGGACCGAACCGAAACCGCCAATCGCATCCTGCGGATTCTCGAGCGCGGTCTCGAAAATGTTTCACCCCAAATCGGCATGGCGAAGGCCGAACTCAAGCTGGCCGAAGGTGATGCCGAAGGTGCGGGTAAGACACTTGATGAGGTCGTCGAGCAGAACGCGGAGCCATCAGCCCAAGCGTTGGTGCGCCGTATAGAAACGCATTGGGAGTCAGGTGAGGATATTTCTTTCGAGGTGGCGCAATTGGCCGGAGCCTATGCCAGTGAAAACCGTGACGCCACCATTCATAAGGATTTGATCTGGGCGCATGTCGCTGCGCTTGCCGCTTCGGGGGCGATCCATCAAGCCTTTGATGAGCTTCGCCGGATTCAGTCGAGCGAAAATGAGGCGCTTGGTAATCTGGAGAATGATGTGATGAGCCGTCTCGCACAAAAGGCCGATGATCTGGAATTTCTCCAGTACGCCCTACCGCGGCTACCCGGGGCAGTGCCGAAACTGGAGCCTTCTGTCGACAATTCCATTGCGGCCCGTTTTCTGTCGCTTGGATTTGTCGATGCGGCTCGAAGTTACCTCCACGGTCCTGCACGAGGGACGGCGCAAAGAGAAAGGCAAATCCTACGCGCCCGCGTTGCCTTGCACGAAGGTCGTCCTCGGCAAGCCGAAGTCGAACTACTGGGTCTCGCGGGCGCAGATGTGAATACCCTGCGGGCTGAAGCGCGTAGCCGTCTTGGCCAACACGAGGCTGCCGCGCAGCTTTTTGCCAGCGCCGGGCGGGAAGATGCCGCCAGGTCACAAGCGTGGTTGGCCGAGGATTGGGAGGAATTGGCGGCGGAGCCCGACGCGCCTTTGTCGGAGGTGGCAGAATACATGACCGCACCCCCGGGCAGCACCGAGGCTGACGTCGGACAGTTGCGTCAAAGCCGCGACTTGCTTGGCGAAAGCGGGGAAGTGCGTGAGATGCTTCGCGACCTTCTGGAAGCCCGCGCCTTCGAGACAGACGACGGATAGCGAACCCGATCAGCGATTACTAAAAATCAACTCTTTTCCGATAGGCCTGTTGCAAGTGCAGAACGCACATCAATGGAAGGTCACAAAGTGCCCAAGGAACGAAGAGAGGATCTCCCTCAACCCAAAAAAACGCGCACGAAGGCCAGCATGGCACGCTTGCCTGCGTTGCCAAACGAGCCATGGACGCTTCACCAGAGCGTTGGCAACTCGGCGCAATTCGTGTTGCTGCTCGCTGCGTCGGCGTCAACCGTTGTGAGCCCAGGCTGTGAAAGCGAAAGTACCTCGCAATCTGAACATCAACAGGCAGCAGATTACTCACCACTGTCTTTGCGATACACTAGGTTAGGCGCGCACTGCCCAATAATCTTCGGAGTGCGCTAAACCATGGGCATCCTCTCCGTGCGAGCCCTCTTTCAGCCAACTGTGCTTTTGGCGCTGGCGCTTATGGCAATCATCGTCATGATGATCCTGCCGATGCCGGCCGCCGTGCTCGACGTGGGTCTGGCCGCGTCATTCGCGCTGGCAATTTTGATCTTCACCGTCACGCTTTTTATAGAAAAGCCGCTGGATTTCTCATCTTTTCCGACGATCCTTTTGGCTTCGTTGATGCTTAGGTTGTCGCTGAATGTGTCCTCGACCAAGTTGATCATCGGGCAGGGGCACACCGGTACCGGTGCTGCGGGGGATGTGATCGAAGGGTTTGCCAACTTCGTCATGGGCGGAAGCATTTTTCTTGGCCTCGTCGTTTTCGGCGTGCTGCTGATTGTGAACTTCATGGTGATCACGAAGGGGGCGGCGCGCATGGCCGAGGTGGGCGCGCGATTTGCCCTTGATGGCATGCCGGGAAAGCAATTGGCCATCGATAGCGATATCTCCGCAGGGGCCATCGACCACGCTGAAGCACGCGACAGACGCGAGCGGGAACAACAGGAAACCACGTTCTTTGGATCGCTTGATGGGGCGTCGAAATTTGTCAAAGGTGATGCGGTTGCGGGCTTGCTTATCACGCTTCTGAACCTTGTGATGGGCCTGATCATGGGCACTGTGGTGCATGACATGGCCATCGCAACAGCCTTTGAGACTTATGCGATTCTCACGGTCGGCGATGGACTCGTCACGCAAATTCCGGCGGTGGTCATTTCCATCGCGTCAGCGCTCTTGCTTGCTCGTGGTGGCGCAAAGGGGGCGACCGATCTCGCGCTTGGTGCGCAGCTTGGTAAGCACCCGGTGGCGGTGGCGACGGTCGCACTATTGATGGTGCTTTTCGCGTTGGTGCCGGGGCTGCCCTTTTTGCCCTTCATGCTGGGTGGCATCGGCCTTGGGGCCATGGCCCTTTGGTTGCATCGTGAAAACCGTGCCGCCGCAGCTTCCGAGGAAAGCCCCGACCCTGAAGTGTCCTTGCCGGCGGAACGATCGCTGGGGGACATCCTTGAACTTGACGATATCCATGTCGAGTTCGCCCCCGATCTGGTCAACATGGTTCTGGACCCGGGAACTGGACTGGATACGCGAATCGCCAATATCCGAAAGCATGTTGCGACGCATTTCGGAGTGATCCTGCCGGAAGTCCGCCTGACGGATGAGCCGGCCCTGCCGCCGGGCAGTTATGTGATCCGGGTGCAGGGGGTCGAGCAAGCACGGGATACACTGCGACCTGATCAGGTGCTTCTGCTTGATCCCGACAGTGCGGCAAATCGACCGACGGGTGAGGCCGTATCAGAGCCTGTTTACGGCGCGCCTGCCCGGTGGATTGATGCCCGTGGGCAAGAGGATTTAGCCTTGGCCGGGGCGACTATCGTTGCCCCAGCCGAGGTGCTGGCGACCCATCTGCTTGAGGTAATCCGTGGAAATCTGAGCCGCTTGCTGACCATGAAATCCATGCGCCGCCTGTTGGACGAGATGGTGAATCTCTCTGATCCGAAACGAGCCGAGGCCAACCGCAAGCTGCTTGACGAAACGATTCCCGATCGCGTGCCATCTGATCTTTTGCATGCCGTCTTGCGCCTACTGTTGGCTGAGCAGGTGTCAATCCGAAATCTGCCGCTGATCCTTGAGGCCACGGCCGAAGCAAGACAGGCGCATGCCACGCCCGAGGCGATTTGCGAGCATGTCCGCCAGCGGCTTGGCTTTCAGCTTGTCGCCGGCTTGCAGCAACCGGATGGGAGTCTGCCGCTTATCCAATTGGCGCCAGAGTGGGAGGATACATTCTCGACCTACCAAGTGGATGGTGACCGTGGGCGGTTGGATGTCGCGCTTCCGCCCGAGTTGTTCAATACCCTGACGACCAGCGTTGCCGAAGAGGTCAACAAGGTGGCGCAGCAGGGGATTTCACCTGCGATCGTCACTTCGACCGCACGCCGGAGGTTTCTAAAGACAGCGCTATCTGCGAAGCGGATCAATACGCCCGTTCTCTCCTTCGAGGAGATCGGCCTGGACTCACGGCCAAGTCTTGTAGGTATGGTGGCAGCGTGACAGCGGCGGATGCGGCCTTGGACCTGACGCGGGGCCTGTTGTGGCTGCACATTGCTGTGTTCTTGCGTGTCGGCCCGGCGATTTTCCTGTTTCCCGGATTTGGTGAGCGCACGGTTCCCGTACGCGTCAAGCTTGTGCTGGCCTTGTTGATCACTATCTTCACCGCTCCGGCCGTCGCGCTATGGATTCCGCCGGAAGCGACCAATTCGGGTGGTGTTTTCTGGTTGGTACTGAGCGAAACCGCGATTGGCCTTCTGATCGGCCTTGGCGTTCGATTGTTTGTCATGGCGCTGCAAACGGCAGGTTCCATCGCTGGGCAGTCGACGTCGCTTTCGCATATTCTGGGCAGCGCGGGTGTGACACCTCTTCCCGCAATCGGGCATTTCTTGGTGATTGGCGGTCTGGCCTTGGTCATGATCCTCGGCCTACATGTGCGCGCGATCCAAATGGTGATCCTGACATATGGTATTTTCCCTGTAGGCGTCCTGCCGGAGGCATCCTCGGTCGGGCAATGGGGAATGCGGCAAGTCGCGGGCGCCTTTGCATTGGCCTTTACCTTGGCGGCGCCGTTCGTGATTGTCTCGGTGCTTTACAACCTGACGCTTGGCATCATCAACCGGGCCATGCCACAGTTGATGGTCGTTTTCGTCGGCGCGCCGGTCATTACCGGGTTGGGCCTGCTCTTCTTGTTTCTTCTTGCCCCTACCATGCTGAGTATATGGACCCATGCACTTGAGGGCTTCCTGACCAACCCATTGGGAGGGCGATGAATGTCAGGGCAGGAAGATGAGGCAGACAAATCCCACGAACCAACGCAGCACAAGCTGGACCAGGCGCGCAAGAAAGGTGAGGTTGCACGCTCGGCCGACATGACAACGGCGGCGGCATACGCGGGGTTTTTGTTGGCCGGTTTGGTCGCGGGCACGGCTTCGATTCGGATGTTCAGCGAGGGCTTTATGGTGCTGGTCGGGCAATCATCGCGTTTGGCATCGATTCTTTTCGACGGTCCGGCAACGCCCCTAATGGGTGGATTGATCAGCACCGTTGGTTTGGCCTTGTTGGCTTGGTTCTTGGTTCCTGCGGGGTTGGCGCTTTTGTCGGTTTTGGCGCAACGCAGCTTTGTCTTCGCGCCCAGCAAGGTGAAGCCCAAGGCCTCGCGGCTGAACCCGGTTCAGAATGCCAAGCAGAAATACGGACCATCCGGCTTGTTCGAATTTGCCAAGAGCTTTGTGAAGCTGCTGAGTTACTCACTCGTCCTTGGGATCTACCTGACCTATCGTTTGCCGGACATGGCCGGGACGTTGCACGCCGAGCCACACATCGTGGGCGCCTTGCTCGCGCGGATGGTCGTCGAATTCATGTCGGTCGTTCTGGTGGTCGCGCTTGTGATTGGCGGTATCGACCTCGTGTTTCAGCACCACGACCACCGTCGCCGAAATC
>DATFKJ010000024.1:0-4485 GCA_035268705.1 Roseovarius sp.
AAGCTTATGGCCGCCCTGCCCTGCCGATGTTCCACCCCGCCTATCTTCTGCGCAACCCGCACGCTAAGCGCGAGGCATGGGCGGACCTGTTGGAGTTGAAAGCACGCCTTGGGGCAAGCCAATGAAAATACTGGCTTTTTCCGACCTTCACCACTCCGCCTCCCGCGCCGACGTCTTGGTTGAGGCCGCGCAAGAGGCCGAGCTTGTCATCGGCGCCGGGGATTTTTGCAATGCCCGCCGGGGCCTGCCCGAGGCCATGGCCCTGCTGGACGGGATCACGGCGCCCATGGTGGTTGTGCCGGGCAATGCCGAAAGCGACACTGAACTGAAGAAAGCCGCAAGAAAAGGCACCCATGTCTTGCATGGCGAACATCTTGAGATCGCCAGCTTGCGCCTTTTTGGCTTGGGATATGGCGTGCCGCCGACGCCTTTTGGCGCATGGTCGTGCGATATGTCCGAAGCAGACGCCGAGAGCCTGCTAAGCCGTTGCAAGGGTGTGGATATTCTGCTCACCCATTCGCCGCCCAAGGGCGTTGTGGATGTGACGTCGCAGGGCATATCGGCCGGCTCCACAGCCATCCGCGCGGCCATCGAAACCCTGCAACCGCAATTGGCCCTTTGCGGCCACATCCACGACAGTTGGGGCCAGACCGGCCAGATTGGCGAGACCCGAGTGGTCAACCTTGGCCCCACGCCAAATTGGTTCGAGATCGACGTATAAAGGATATGTTAAGGCATGAGCCGTATCGACGAGAGCAAAGACTTCATCCCCGTCCATATCGCCATCCTCACGGTCAGCGATAGCCGCGATATCTCCGAGGACCGCTCGGGCGAGGTTCTGGTCACCCGGATCGAAGAGGCGGGCCATATTCTTGCCGACCGGATGATCGTGCGCGATGAACGCGACCAGATCGCGGACCAACTGCGCGAATGGGTGGCCTCGGATCAGGTGGATGTGGTGATCTCCACCGGCGGCACGGGCCTGACCGGGCGCGACGTGACCGTCGAGGCGCATCGCGACGTTTATGAAAAGGAGATCGACGCCTTCGGCACGGTCTTCACCATGGTTTCGATGCAGAAAATCGGCACGAGCGCGGTACAATCCCGGGCCACCGGGGGCGTTGCGGGCGGCACTTACCTGTTTGCCCTGCCCGGCAGCCCGGGGGCCTGCAAGGATGCATGGGACGAAATCCTCAAGTGGCAGCTGGATTATCGGCACCGGCCCTGCAATTTCGTAGAAATCATGCCCCGGCTGGACGAACATCAGCGACGGAAATAGCGCGCTGCGGCGTTTTACCTGTGGCGCTTGGCTTTTCAGGCCGGGCCCTTACATTTAACGGGTGGCCGGACTGGCCCCGCAAAGGACACGGTGCGCATGCGGTTTTTGCGTCAAAGCCTGACCGGCTTGTTTTTGGTTTCACTGACTTTGGCCCTGCTGGTCTATGCGGGCCAACTGGTTTTCAGTGCCGTGCAAGAGCGCATGGCCAGCGAACCACGCGTGCCAGAACGGCAAGAACGCGTTTTTGCCGTGAACCTCGTCATGGCCGAGGAACAGACCATCACACCGGTATTGACCGCTTATGGCGAAGTCCAAAGCCTGCGGACATTGGAAATCCGCGCCAAGACCAGTGGAACCCTGACCGACCTGTCCGAGGATTTCGAGGAAGGGGGTATGGTTGAGCAGGGCCAGCTATTGGCCCAGATCGACCCGTCCAACGCGCAATCGGCCCTGAACCTTGCCGAAAGCGACATTCTGGACGCGCAGGCCGAAGTCCGCGATTCCGAACGTGCGCTTGAAATCGCCCGCGATGAACTGGCCGCCGCGCGCGAACAGGCCGCGCTTCGCGAACGGGCCTATCAGCGTCAGCTTGATCTGGAAGAGCGTGGGGTCGGCACCGCTGCGGCGGTGGAAACCGCTGAGCTCTCTGCCGCACAAGCCCGACAGGCGGAACTTGCCAGCCGTCAGGCCCTTGCCAATGCCGAGGCCCGGGGCGATCAAGCCCGAACGCGATTGTCGCGGTCAAAGATCGCCCGCAATGACGCGCAACGGCGACTCGAGGACACCACGATCACGGCGGAATTCGCCGGTACCTTGGATGCGGTGAACGCTGTCGCGGGTGGGTTCGTGTCACTCAATGAGCGGCTCGCCAACTTGATTGATGCCGTTTCACTGGAAGTCGCTTTCAGGGTCTCGACGGCGCAATATGTGCGTCTGCTCGACGATCAGGGGCAGCTAATTCGCGCGCCCGTTTCGGTGGCCTTGGCGACACAGGGGCTTGATCTTCGCGCCACTGGCCGGATCATTCGTGACAGCGGCGCTGTCGAAGAGGGGCAAACCGGGCGCATGATCTTTGCCAAACTCGACAAGGCCGGCGGCTTGAAGCCCGGCGACTTCGTCACTGTCGAGATCGAAGAACCAGTGGTTGCCAATGCCATTCGCCTGCCCGCCACGGCGCTCGGCGCGGAAGGCAACGTATTGGTTCTGACCTCGGAAGACAGGCTTGAATCCATTCCCGTGAAACTTCTGCGACGGCAGGGCGATGATATCCTTGTCCGGGCCGATGGCCTTTCCGGCCGCGAAGTCGTTGCGCAGCGGTCTCCGCTTCTGGGCGCAGGCATCAAGGTACGACCGCTGCGGCAGCAATCCGACGCCGACACCAGCGATCTGATGGACCTCAGCGATGAGCGCCGCGCCCGCCTGATCGAGTTCGTGCGCGACAGCATTGATATGCCGCGCGAGGAAAAATCCCGCCTGCTGGCTCAACTGGAACAGGTAAAGGTCCCTGCGGGCATGGTCACGCGGCTTGAAACCCGCATGGGGGGCTGAACCATGTCACGCCAGATCCCGGCCCGCGCCGGAGGGGTATTGTCCTACTTCACGCGCCACAGGACCGTGGCCAACCTTTTATTGGTGGTGTTGGTCGTACTGGGCCTTGCTGCCGCCCCCAAGATGCGAGCGCAGTTTTTCCCCGACGTGATCGTCGACAGCGTGAGTGTTTCGGTCATCTGGGACGGGGCAAGCGCCGAAGATGTGGATGCTGCCATTGTCCAGGTATTGGAGCCCGCGCTTCTTGCCGTGGAAGGCGTCGAAAGCAGCAGCGCCACCAGCCGCGAAAATCGCGCCAGCGTCGAGCTTGAGTTCGAGCCCGGGTGGGACATGGGCCGCGCCGCGGACGAAGTTCAAACGGCGGTCGATGCCATCACCACGCTGCCCGAAGAGGCCGATGAACCGCAGGTTCGCCGGGGGGCGTGGCGCGACAGAGTGACCGATATGGTCATTACCGGGCCAGTTGCGCCCGAGCAGCTTGGCCTTTTTGCCGATGAACTCGTCACGCGGCTTTTCAATGCAGGTGTGACACGGACAACGGTAAGAGGGGTCGCAGCCCCGCAGACGATTGTCGAAGTCACCTCGACCGAGCTTATGTCGCACGACGTCATCATGGCCGAGATCGCCGAAGTCATTGCCGGCGAAGTGGATGCCGACCCCGCAGGCGATGTAAAAGGCGCAAACACGCGCGTGCGCACAGGTATCGAAAAGCGCCAACCCGATCAGATTGCAGCGATTGTCCTACGCTCGAACCCGGATGGGTCTTCGCTGACCATTGGCGATGTGGCCGACGTTCGAGTCGAAGGGATCACGCGGGACCTGAGTTATTTCGTGGGCGATGACCCCGCCATGTCGATACGGGTAGACCGGTCGGCGCGCGGCGATGCCATCGCCATTCAGGAGGAAGTGGCCAAGATTGCCGCGGCGATGGAGCGGACCCTGCCGGAGGGGGTCAACATCGAATTGATCCGCACCCGGTCAGAGGCGATTTCCGGGCGGTTGGATACGCTCTTGGACAATGGGATCACCGGGTTGGCGCTTGTCGTGGCACTGTTGTTCATGTTTCTCAACGCCAGAACAGCCTTTTGGGTGGCCGCGGGTATTCCGGTGGCGATGCTTGCGGCGATTGCCCTGATGTATATCGGTGGGCTGACGATCAACATGGTTTCGCTCTTTGCCCTTATCATCACCCTTGGCATCGTGGTGGATGACGCCATCGTGGTGGGAGAACATGCCGATGCGCGCTATCGAAAATTCGGTGAAACCCCGTTGGTTGCCGCTGAACGCGCGGCACAGCGGATGGCACTTCCGGTGTTTTCTGCCACGCTGACAACACTGATTGCGTTTTTCGGGCTGGTCGCCGTTGGCGGCCGCTTTGGCGATTTGATCATCGACATCCCATTCACCGTGATCGCCGTCTTGGCCGCATCACTGGTGGAGTGCTTCCTCATCCTGCCGAACCACATGTCCCATTCCCTGAGCCATGCGCACAAGCGGCACTGGTACGACGCCCCAAGCCGCGTGGTGAACCGCGGGTTCGTCTGGGTACGCGAGGTCTTGTTCCGGCCTTTCATGGCGTGGGTGATCCGCCTGCGATATCCCGTCATGGCAGGCGTGATTGCCATTCTCGCCTCGCAAATCGCCCTTTTCGTGCAGGG
>DATFKJ010000025.1:0-7522 GCA_035268705.1 Roseovarius sp.
TCCTAGAAATCCAGATCGGCATAATGCGGCGGCTGCGGGAAACCGGGCACCTGATCGGCCAATATCCCCCGAAACGCCGGGCGCGATTTGATCTTGGCGTACCAATCCTTCACCGTGTCACTGCGGTTCCAATCCACATCCCGGATATAATCCAGCGAACTCAGATGCGCCGCAGCGGCGAAATCGGCCAGCGTCATCACATCCCCCGCCAACCACCGGCGATGATCCAACAGCCACGCCATGTAATCCAGATGATACTTGATCGCCTTGGCCCCGGCCTTGACGTTCGTGCTGTCGGGAAAGCCCTGCTTCATAACCTTCTTGTTCACCCGCTCATACAGCAGCTTCGAGGTGACCTCTTGGTGAAACTTGTCGTCGAACCACGTCACCAATCGCCGCACCTCGTATCGTGCATCGGCGCTTTTGGGCATCAGGCTTGGCTCGGGGAATTTCTCTTCGATGTATTCGCAGATCGCGGCACTTTCGGCCATGGTCTTGCCGTCGATCTTCAGGATCGGCACTTTGCCCGCTGGGTTCCGGCGCAGGAAATCGGGGCTTTGTTCCCAATACCGCTCTTCCACCAGCTCGCATTCGATCTTCTTCTCGGCAAGGCTCAGGCGTACCTTACGACAAAACGGAGACAGCGGAACGTGATAAAGCTTGGCCATGCGTCAATGAAACCTTGCGCGAAAAATTGGAATACCTCTCCATGCCGTGAAAGCGCGGGGTTTTCAATCCTCGAAGCACGCGGCGCGGCCGTCACGGCGGATCGTGGCCGCCCCATCCAGGATGCCCGCCGCCCGTTTCCTGAGCCAGCTTGAGGGCCGCGACGCATTGCGGCCTTTGGGGTCGGGCAGAACCGCGGCAAGCCGTGCCGCCTGTGTGGCTGTCAAGGCCTCTGGTCCCACGCCAAAGTAATGCCGTGCGGCGGCCTCGACGCCAAATACGCCTTCGTCGAACTCGGCGATGTTGAGGTATACCTCGATGATCCGCCGCTTGGGCCAGACCGCTTCGACAAATGGTGTGATCGCGGCCTCCAGTGCTTTGCGCGGCCAGGACCGGCCATGCCAGAGATAGACATTCTTCACGACCTGCTGGCTCAGGGTCGAAGCGCCGCGATTGCCGCCATCGGCAATGGCATTGCGTATGGCCGACATGTCGAATCCCCAATGCTGACAGAAATTCGCATCTTCGGCGGCCACGACTGACCGCGCCATGACCGGGGCTACGCCTTCCAAGGGCACCCATTGGCGGTCAATCTGGCCCAGCCGCCATTTTTCCTGCTGCATGTAAAAGGTGGTTGGCGGGTTAATCACGCGATAGGTTACGACGGCCAATCCAATGATGATCAGCACTAGCAAGAAAAGGCGCAGAATCCACCGGCGCAACCAGCGGATCGGACGAAACCGACGCACGGCGTCTTTCGATGATTTGGTGGATTTGCGTCTGCTCTTTGCCATCGTTGATAGCTATAGCTGCCCAATGCACCTTTGCGAAAGCCCAAAGGCCCATGAAAAAGGGCGCGGGTTGCGCCGCGCCCTTCACATTAGTCTTTATCCCGGCCTTATTCCGCCGGGATAGCATCCTCTTCAATTCCCAGCGGATGCGCCAGTTTATCCAGCATTTCCTTGGGGCAGACCTGAAGGAAGTTGTCCTTCTCCATGTCCCAGTATTGCAGGATTTCCTGTGCCTTGCGGCTTCCGGTTTCAGCGGCGTGGCGTTCCACCAGTTCTTCCAGCTCGGCCAGCCAATGGGCCTGCGTGACAGGGCAAGTGACCAGCGATTCCATGTTGATCAGGTTCGCCGCCACACCCTCGGGGTCGTAAAGGTACGCCATGCCGCCGGTCATGCCTGCGCCAAAGTTGGCCCCGATGCTGCCAAGGATCACGGCAACACCCCCGGTCGTGTATTCGCAGCCGTTGGAGCCACAGCCCTCGACCACCACTTTCGCACCCGAGTTGCGCACAGCGAAACGTTCGCCTGCGCGGCCTGCGGCGAACAGGTAGCCATCGGTCGCGCCATAAAGCACCGTGTTGCCGATGATCGTGTTCTCGGCGGCGACAAGCGGGCTGGCTTGCTGCGGGCGCACCACGATGGTGCCCCCGGACAACCCCTTGCCGACATAGTCGTTGGCGTCGCCGGAAACTTCGATCTTGAGGCCCGGCGCGGCGAAGGCCCCAAGCGACTGCCCAGCGCTGCCCGTTAGTTTCACCGTCAGGTGGTTGGGCTGAAGGCTGTTGCGCATGCCGAAGTTCTGTACGATGTGGCTTGATACCCGCGTGCCCACCGTCCGATGCGTGTTTTGCACTGCGTAGTGCAGTTGCATCTTTTCGCCGTCCTGAAGGAACCGCTGCGCATCGCGCACGATCTCGGCGTCCAGCGTATCAGGCACCGGGTTGCGCGGGCGGTTGCGATCATAGGAAATGTCCTTGGCCCCATCCACGGTGATCAGCATCGGGTTGAGGTCCAGATCATCAAGATGCGCGTTGCCGCGGCTGACCTGCGTCAACAGGTCGGCCCGCCCGATCACATCGTCCAGACTGCGCGCGCCGATACTGGCCAGAACTTCGCGCACTTCCTGGGCATAGAAGGTGATCAGGTTCACCACCTTGTCGGCATTGCCGGTGAACTTGGCGCGCAGGTCTTCGTCTTGTGTGCAGACACCCACGGGGCAGGTGTTTGATTGACACTGCCGCACCATGATACAGCCCATAGCGATCAAGGCGGCGGTGCCGATGCCGTATTCCTCGGCCCCCATCATCGCGGCCATGACGATGTCGCGGCCCGTGCGCAGGCCCCCGTCGGTCCGCAGGGTGATCCGATCGCGCAGCTTGTTCATCGACAAAACCTGATGCGCCTCGGTGATTCCCATCTCCCACGGAAGGCCGGCATATTTGATCGACGTGGCGGGCGAGGCCCCCGTGCCGCCATTATGCCCCGAGATCAGGATCACATCCGCCTTGGCCTTGGCCACACCGGCGGCAATCGTGCCAACGCCCGATTGCGCCACCAGCTTCACGGTGACCTTCACACGCGGATTGATCTGCTTGAGGTCATAAATAAGCTGCGCCAGATCCTCGATGGAATAGATATCGTGGTGCGGCGGCGGTGAAATCAGGGTGACACCCTTGGTCGAATGCCGCAGCCGCGCGATCAGGTCGGTCACCTTCATCCCCGGAAGCTGACCACCCTCACCGGGCTTGGCCCCTTGCGCCACCTTGATCTCAAGCTCTTCGCATTGGTTCAGATACTCGGCGGTCACACCGAACCGCCCGCTTGCCACCTGCTTGATCTTGGCGCTGGGGTTGTCACCATTGGGTTCGGGCACGAAATGCGCCGGGTCTTCCCCGCCTTCGCCACTGTCCGACCGCGCGCCGATCCGGTTCATCGCCACGTTCAGGGTCTTGTGCGCCTCGGGGCTCAACGCCCCAAGGCTCATCCCCGGCGTGACGAACCGTTTGCGGATCGCGGTGACGCTTTCCACCTCTTCCAATGGGATCGCATCGCCCATCGGCTTGATCGCCATCAGGTCGCGCAGGTGAATCGGCGGGTTGGCCTGCATCGCGGTCGAATAGCGCTTCCAAAGCTCATAAGAGGCATTGTTACAGGCCATTTGCATCATGTGCATGGATTGGGCGCCCCATGCGTGGGTCTCGCCGCTTTTGCGCATCTTGTAGAAGCCACCGATCGGGAGGACATCCTTACCGCCCTGAAAGGCGCGGGCATGGACTTCTTCCAGCTTGCTTTGAATGCCGCTCACGCCGATACCGCTGATCCGGCTGGTCAGGCCGGGGAAATACTCGTTGCACATCGCCCGGCTCAGGCCTACGGCCTCGAAATTCAGACCGCCACGATACGACGAAATCACCGAGATCCCCATCTTCGACATGATCTTCAAAAGACCCTGATCAATCGCGTTTCGGAAACGCGCGACATTTTCGGTCAGCGTTCCGTCCAACAGCCCACGATCAATCCGGTCGGCAAGGCTGTCTTCGGCCAGATAGGCATTGACCACGGTCGCACCCGCGCCAATCAGCACGGCAAAATAATGCGGGTCGATGCATTCGGCCGACCGCACGTTGAGGCTGGTGAAGGTCCGCAGGCCCTTGCGCGTCAGGTGGCTATGCACGGCGCTGGTGGCAAGGATCATCGGCATGCCGACGCGTTCCCCGCCCAAGTTCTGATCGGTCAGGACAAGGTGTCCGGCACCACTGCGCACGGCATCCTCGGCCTCGGCCCGGATACGCTCAAGCCCGATCTGAAGCGCGCCTTTTCCCGATTCAAAGGTGCAATCAATCTCGACCACGTCACCCTGAAACTGGCGCTGCAACTCATCCCATTGGGCATTCCCCACAAAGGGACTTTCCAGCACAAGGATTTCGGTTTGCGCGCTCGATTCATCGAGAAGGTTCTTGAGGTTGCCGAATCTTGTTTTCAGGCTCATCACCCGGAACTCACGCAGTGAGTCGATCGGCGGGTTCGTGACCTGGCTGAAGTTCTGGCGGAAATAATGGCTCAGCGGGCGGTACGTCTTTGACAAAACAGCGCTGGGCGTGTCGTCGCCCATGCTGGCAATCGCTTCCTTGCCGTCCTCGGCCATCGGCGCAAGGATCTGCTCCAGTTCCTCAACCGAATACCCCGCCGCGATCTGGCGGCGGCGCAAGTCGGCCCCAGTGAACAGCGGCGTTTCGGTGATCCCGGCCAGTTTTTCGTCAAGGTCGTTGATTTTGCCGACCCATTCGCCAAAGGGCAGGGCGCGGGCCAGCTTGTCCTTGATCTCGGTGTCGTGGAACAACATGCCTTTTTTCATGTCCACGGCCAGCATCTGACCGGGGCCAAGCGCGCCTTTTTCCACGATGCTGGCTTCGTCCACATAGACCATCCCGGCCTCGGACCCGGCAATGACCAAACCATCGCCGGTCACCACGTACCGCATCGGGCGCAGGCCGTTGCGGTCAAGCCCGGCACAGACCCAGCGACCATCGGTCATGGCCAAGGCGGCGGGGCCGTCCCACGGCTCCATCACGGAGTTGCAATAGGAGTACATATCGCGCCACGCCTGCGGCAATTCCTCGGCCTGCTTCGACCAGCTTTCGGGCACCAGCATGGTTTTCGCCATCGGCGCGCTGCGCCCGGCCCGCACCAGAACTTCGAACACCGAGTCCAACGCGGCCGAGTCGCTCGACCCGCCCGGAACGATGGGTTTGATATCTTCGGCCATGTCGCCAAAGGCGCTCGATGCCATGCGAATTTCATGGCTCTTCATCCAGTTGACGTTGCCCTTGAGGGTGTTGATCTCACCGTTATGGGCCAACATGCGGAAGGGTTGCGCCAGCCACCATTGCGGGAAGGTGTTGGTGGAATAGCGCTGGTGATAGATCGCAAAGGCGCTTTTGAAGCGTTCGTCTTGCAAATCGGGATAGAACACCGCCACCTGCTCGGCCAGCATCATGCCTTTGTAGATGATGCTGCGGCAGGACAGCGAGGCGATATAAAGCCCGTTGATCCCTTGGGCGGCGGCGGCTTTCTCGATCCGGCGGCGGATCACGTAAAGCTCGCGCTCGAATTCTTCTTCCTCGATGCCCTTGGCATTGGAAATCAGGATTTGCTCAATCTCGGGACGGGTCGCATTCGCCTTTTCCCCAAGGCAGGACACATCCACCGGCACATGCCGCCAGCCATAAATCGAGTGACCCATGCGCAGAACTTCAGTTTCCACGATGGTCCGGCACGCCTCCTGCGCGCCGAAATCGGTGCGCGGCAGGAATACCTGACCCACGGCCATCAGTTGGTCTTGATGCGGCTCGTGGCCGGTGCGGCGAATCTGATCGTAAAAGAACGAGACAGGAATCTGCACATGGATACCCGCGCCGTCGCCGGTCTTGCCGTCTGCGTCCACGGCGCCGCGGTGCCAGATCGCTTTCAGCGCTTCGATCCCGGCCTCGACAACCTTGCGGCTGGGTTTGCCATCGACCGACACCACAAGGCCAACCCCGCACGAGGAATGCTCCTCGCTTTCGAGGTACATGCCGTTCTCGGCCAGCCATTGGCGCTTCGCTTCTTCGGTGGCTTTCCAGTTCAGATCCAGTTTCGTCATCGTTAACCCTTCCTTCGCCCGGTGGGTCAGGGCTATTGCCCTGTTTAGTGTTCTTTGCGCCGCTCGGGGCGCGTTTTGTACAACTTGTACGTTTCTCTCGGGGCCACCCCCGATTTTCGTACAAAACTCGCGTACATTCCGTACAAGTTGTACGTTTTATTATTCCGCCGCGACGGTCTGCGCCGCGTTCAGGTGGTCAAGGATTGCCGCCGCGCTGTCACGCCCGTCGCGGATGGCCCAAACCACCAATGACGCACCGCGCACGATGTCACCCACGGCATAGACCCCCTCCATGGCGGTCTTGCCGGTGCCGAAATCGGCCTTGACGGTGCCCCAACGTGTGACCTCCAATTCCTTTTGATTCCAAAGGGTTGGCAGGTCTTCGGCTTCAAAGCCCAGCGCCTTGATGACCAGATCGGCAGGTTCATCGTGCTCGGCACCCTCAATCGGCTCGGGGCTTTGGCGGCCGGTGGCGTCGGGCTGCCCAAGGCGCATTTGCTGCACTTTGACCGCGCTCACTGGATCACCGACAAAGCCCTTGGGCGCGCTAAGCCATTCAAAAACAACGCCTTCTTCCTCGGCGTTCTGCACTTCACGCTGGCTCCCCGGCATGTTGTCCCGGTCCCGGCGGTACAGGCATTTGACCGATTTCGCCCCTTGGCGAATGGCCGTGCGCACGCAGTCCATCGCGGTATCACCACCGCCGACAACCACAACGTTCTTGCCGTCGGCATTCAGTTCCCCACTGTCGAATTCCGGCACGCTGTCGCCAAAAGACAAGCGATTGCTTGCAGTTAGGTAATCCAAGGCACGCACGATCCCCTGCGCGCCCGATCCCGGCCCCTGCAAATCACGGCTTTTGTAAACGCCCGTGGCGATCAGCACAGCGTTGTGCTTGTTGCGAATCTCCTCAAAGGAAATCTCCTCGCCGACGTTGCAGTTCATGAGGAATTCAACACCACCTTTTTCAAGCTGCTCCATCCGCCGCATGACCACGTCTTTTTCCAGCTTGAAGCCCGGAATCCCATAGGTCATCAACCCGCCACCGCGATCGTAACGGTCATAAACCGTCACCTGCACACCTTCACGGCGCAGCACGTCCGCGGCGGCAAGACCGCCGGGGCCAGCGCCGATTATCCCAACACTTTCAATACGTTCGGCCTTGGGCGCAATGGTCTGAACCCAGCCTTCTTCCCATGCGGTATCGGTGATGTACTTCTCGACCGCGCCGATGGTCACGGTGCCATGGCCCGATTGTTCGATCACGCAGTTGCCTTCGCACAAACGGTCCTGCGGGCAGATGCGGCCACAGATTTCCGGGAAGGTGTTGGTGGCTTGAGACAGCTCATAAGCCTCCTGCAACCGCCCCTCTGCCGTCAGGCGAAGCCAGTCGGGGATGTTGTTGTGCAGCGGGCAATGGGTTTG
>DATFKJ010000026.1:0-4853 GCA_035268705.1 Roseovarius sp.
GCCATCCAGCATCTCCAGAAAATCATCCCGAGAAAACAATACGCTGTCACGATCGTAGGCATAGCCGCGCGGATCACCCGCCGACAGCCATGAAAACAGGATGGTCGGCATCGTAATTTCGAAATCAGTGCGGATTTGGGCCAATCGGTACATGCCATCGGAAAGCGTGTTGTTGTACCCATGCACGAAGACAAGCTTTTCCTTGCCCGGATGTGCGCGGCGCACGTCTTGCAGCATCGCGTCTTGGCCCTGCATCACTTCGGTGTCGGCGACCACGAAATCGGTGGAGGCGTCCGGCGTTTCGTCAGGCCACTCGACTTTGCCGACCACATGATCGGGCGGGACCGAGATGTCAGCGCGGAAAAAATTCATGCCGCGCGGGCGCTGTTCACCGAAGGCTTGGCCCGTCGATGAAAGCGATCGCGGCGTGGCAACGAAAATCTCTTCGATTTTCGCCGCCGGGTCGGGCGCGGCACGCATGGCCGTCTGGTGCGGCGCACAGGCCGTCAAGAAACCGATCCCGACAAACAGGATCAGGCGATCAAGGCGAAAGGCTACAGCATCAAACAAAGCGGTCCCCACGAACGAAAAACTTCCCCCCGGTGAATCTTGGGGGGAAGCTACTTCGAATTCAGGCCGGGGCCAAGATCAGGCCGGGGCCAGCATTCCTTTTTCTTGCGCCAATGTGCGCATGCGCTTTTGCAATTTCTCGAAGGCGCGGACCTCGATTTGACGGATGCGCTCTCGGCTGACGTCATATTGGCCACTCAAATCCTCAAGCGTCACGGGCTTGTCGCCCAAGCGACGCTGCGTGAGGATATCCTTTTCGCGGTCATTGAGGACATCCATCGCCGCAGCCAGAAGTTCGCGGCGCGCATCAAGTTCATCGCGTTTTTCATAGTCCCCGGCTTGGTCAGCGGATTCGTCCTCCAACCAGTCCTGCCATTGCATGCTTCCCTCGCCCTCGCTGCCCACTTGGGCATTGAGCGAGGCGTCGCCCCCCGACATACGGCGGTTCATGGAAATCACCTCGGTTTCAGTGACCCCCAAATCATGTGCGATTTGCTTTACGTTTTCAGGGCGCAAATCGCCATCCTCAAGCGCACCGATGCGGGCCTTGGCCTTGCGAAGGTTGAAAAACAACTTCTTTTGCGCGCTTGTGGTGCCCAGTTTCACCATCGACCAACTGCGCAGGATGTATTCCTGAATGCTGGCTCGGATCCACCACATGGCATAGGTCGCAAGGCGGAAACCCTTTTCGGGGTCGAACCGCTTGACCGCCTGCATAAGACCAACGTTCGCTTCTGAAATCACCTCGGCTTGCGGCAGGCCATAGCCGCGATAGCCCATGGCGATCTTTGCCGCGAGACGCAGGTGACTGGTGACCATTTTATGCGCCGCCTCGGTGTCTTGCTCCTCGGCCCAACGCTTGGCCAGCATGTATTCCTCCTCTGGCTCCAGAAGAGGAAATTTGCGGATTTCCTGCAAATAACGATTCAGACCACCTTCGGGTGACGGTGCTGGTAGATTTGCGTAATTACTCAAGCCTCTGTCCCTCCAATGTTTAAGGGCTTTACATTAAGATGGGCCCGTTTCTCAAGGTTTCAAGGGTGATGCACCCCTGATCTTAACGGAATATGAAGATGGATCCGTTGTTTTGCGACAATTGTGACAGCGTACTCACAAACCTGTGCTGTGCATGGCCATCATTCGCGCAAAACTGTCATCAAACTGGCCATATCTGCGGGCATCGGCGACTCGAACCGCAAGGAGTCGCCAGACACCGGATGATTGAACCCCAAGGTGGCGGCGTGCAGGGCTTGCCGTGAAAACGCGCGCAGCGTTTCGGTTGCCGCCTCGCTGAGAACCCGCGCCGGCAATTTGCGGCGCCCGCCATAGACCGGATCACCGATCAATCCATGGCCGGCATGCGCCATGTGAACGCGGATCTGATGCGTTCGCCCCGTTTCCAGCCAACACTCGATCAAGGATACCGCGGGCGGATGACCAAAGGACTCGACGATCCGCGCGCGGGTCACCGCATGACGCCCCCCTTGAAACACGACCGCCTGTTTCTGGCGGTCGGTCTTGTGCCGCGCAAGCTGCGTGGTGATCCGCATGATGTTACCGCTTTCAAAGCTGACACCCTTCACCCCTCTCAATCGCGGGTCGCCCGCATCCGGCACGCCGTGAACCAGCGCCCGGTAATGCCGTTCAACTGTATGCTTTTCGAACTGCGCAGCCAAACCATGATGCGCACGGTCTGTCTTGGCCACCACGAGTAAACCACTGGTATCCTTATCGATTCTATGCACGATGCCCGGCCGCTTCTCGCCGCCCACGCCCGAAAGACTATCCCCGCAATGCGCCAAAAGCGCATTGACCAACGTGCCATCCGGCGTCCCCGGCGCGGGATGCACGACCATCCCGGCGGGCTTGTCGATTACGATCAGGTCATCGTCCTCGAACACCACATCAAGAGCGATGTCTTGCGGCAAGATATGGCTGTCTTGGGCTTGTGGCACAGATATTTCAATCAGGTCGCCCTCGCGGACCTTTCCCTTGGGGTCTTCGACCACGGCACCATTCACCCGAACCGCGCCGTCGGACAGCAAACGGCCCAATCTGGTGCGCGAAAGGCTGGCCGCCTCTGGCGCATCGCGCGTCAAGGCCTTATCAAGGCGCGCAGGCGGATCGGCGGCGATCCGGAAAGACAGTTGAGTGGATGACATGAGCGACAGCCCCGAGCCTCAGCCGATCGACGAAGGCCTGTTACGTTTTCTGAAATTGCTGGTCACGGTGCTAACCGGCGTGATGATCGTCGGCGTTGTAGTCGTGATCTTTCTGCTTGTCACGCGCTTCACATCCGAGCCACCCGCCCTGCCCGACAAGATCACCCTGCCCAATGGCGCCACGGCCACGGCATTTACGCAAGCAGATCAATGGTTTGCAGTGGTCACAGATGATGACCGCATCCTCGTCTACGACCGGGTCACAGGCCAATTAAAGCAAGAAATCGCGATTGAATAAGGCTGTCGGTGAAAGATGGTACCGCCTCCCCGGCTCGAACGGGGGACCTCTAGATCCACAATCTAGCGCTCTAACCTACTGAGCTAAGGCGGCACTGGAGCGCCGTTTAACTATGCAGGACCGTGATTGCAAGCCTCTTCGCACGCAGAAATGGCGCTTTGCTGTGCCGTAAGAGCAGCTTGCACCGATTGATGCCAGTGGCATCGCGGCTTGTATTTCATCGGGGAACGCGTTACCTGCTTTTTCCGGTTTTCAGGAGGCCACAATGGGCATCAACGACGAACGCGACATCGAAGCGAATTTGCAGATCGGCCCGACGGATCAGGGCATGGTGCGTCTGTTTGTGGCCGCAGAAGGCCTTGAAATCCCTATGGATTTTGAACCAGACGAAGCCCGCGAAATTGCCGAGGAACTGATGGCGGCGGCCAAGGCAGCCGAACTCAAGAAAGGGTAACCTGCGGATCACGAAGGCCTTGCAGCCTGAGGGCCGCGTGGCGGGCGAAGCGGCGGGTAAGCGCAGAGCGGCGCGCCGCAGGAAGCTTGGTTGCCGCCCCCATACGCAGGATTTCGGCATCATAGGCATCGGCGAGGATCAAACCGGTATCCTCAGGCAGATAATCGAGTGGGAACGCCTCATCCACAGCCCAAAAATAGCGGTCACACCATTCAAGGTAGCCTTCCCATTTTGCATCCGTGCGAAAATCGGCCAACCCGGATTTGCATTCGATCACCCAGATCTCGCCCTTGGGGCCAAGCGCCATGACATCGACGCGCTTGCCCCGCTCGGGCGAAAATTCTTCAATGGAAACAAAGTCATGGCCAAGCAAATGACGGCAAACGCCGCGCGCCAGACGCTGACCGGGTTGCAGGGTATCGAGGGGTTTCGGCTCCATATGGGCCATTATGAACAAAAGGTGAACCTATGCAAGCCCCACCTCCCCCCTTGTCGGATCGGTCCAAAAGGCCTAACTCCGATGGTGTGGCGGGTGCTGCCCTTCTCGTGAACGGTTGCATTCCGGTGGCCTTAAGCAATTCCGAGGGAGCTGGCTCTGTTCAGGCCGTGGTCTGATTACCTGGCGCCCACCTGTACAAACAGGTCCTCGGGAATGAGATAACCAAACGGTCGCGTGCGGGCCCGTCACACCCTTCAACAAAGCCACGAGCCCTACGCTTTGTGCGCCTGTTTCGTATGAAATTCACAAACGACCCGTGGAGTTCCGTACAAGTCGCACAAAACCTCCGAATCCTCAGCGGTTCAGGTGATCACTTCTTCGACCAGAAGCCGCTTTTGCCCTCATCGGCCCGAACCGGAATTGTCGCGTGTTCATGGCGCATGACGTGCTGGCCCAGACCACCGTGGTGATCGTCGTCATCGTCATCCTTGAGGCGCATGACCGCGATGCCGAACTGGACCCCGGCGAAAATGATGCCGTTCGAAATCCAAAGGATCAGAAGCGCGAGCCAGCCCTTGTCGGAGGTCGAGATCAGATGCCAGAGATTCGCGATGTCGAACCAAAGCAGAAGCCCGACGAACACCGCGGCGATTCCGAAGCCAATGGCGACGTTCACGATATAAAGGCGGATCAGTTTGGGCATGGGAGTCTCCCTTCTGCTGCTTAAGGTCAGAGTCTAACACATTTGAAACGCCTCTCAAGGGCTTGGGCGGGGATTGGCCGATAGGGCGTGGCGCTTGGTACGGTTGCAAACCCTTAACCTTTATGGGGCGGCCTTGGAGCATTGCGATACCCCCGCCACACCGATGCCCCCGGTGAATGAAGCGCCAGCCCGCAGGAGAAAGACATAACCAACGTCGAATAATGGGC
>DATFKJ010000027.1:0-8907 GCA_035268705.1 Roseovarius sp.
GTCTGATTTTCTCCTTCATCAGACGGGCGTATTCATTGGTCTTGGGTGGCAGGACGCGGAAAAAGCCCTTCGGATTGCTTTTCGCGAAATTGGTCAGGTAAGAAACTCTTTCCCGGTATGGAACTTGCCGTTTGATATCCCCATCGACACGCGAAGGGATCAAAGCACCCGTTTGCATATCGCGGGCCAACTGTAGGAAGGTGCGGCTCATCTCGACCTCGACAAAGCCGCGCTCACGCGCGGTGCGGGCCGATTTGAGCTTTGACATCAAGCCTTCGGGATCGTACCGGCGGGTGGGCAGACCATGGTCATCTGCCGACGCGATGGCATCGAAAAGCGCAGCGCGGCGGCGGCGGTCCTTGCCGACGTTACCGGTCCAGATGCCCTCGTAATTATTGGCTTGGTAGAATGCAGCCATGTCACGGTCCTTGGCTGCGGCCTCGGCGACGGCCTGCTTGAACGCCGTGACCTGAGCGGCACCATCGCGCGGCACGGCGACCAATCCGATCACCATGGCCATGCTCAACAGCAGCCAGCGTCCAAGTCGATTGACCGTAACCTGTGTCATCATCACTTCCTTCACCAATTCGCGCATTACCTTTATCATTCTCTGTGGTTGGCGGAACGATGGCTGTCCATTCAAATCTTCGACATCGTGAAATCATCGGGCCAAATTGCGGCCTTGCCGCATCGGATTCCACGCAATTTGGGCACAGGTCGCATTTTTTGCGCAAAATCCCGCCGAAATTTCTTGCTAGAATCAATTCTAAGAAAACTTCTCTTGGTCCGTGATTCTGATTGTGCCATACAGTTCGCGCATCTGGGGATGAGATGGCAGGTCCGCCTGAACGGCGGCAAACAGGTAAGCGACGGGACAGGCGCTATTCATATGACGAAACACAGCTCGTTGAGCATGACGCGGCGCGCCTTGCTGGGTGCATTTGCAACAACCGCAGTAACGGCCGCCCCAACCTATTCCAAGGCAGCAGGTTTTTTGCGTGGCGGGGGCGATATCCGCCGGATCAGGATGACGTCGCCCCGTACAGGCGAAAACATCGACACGATCTATTGGATTGAAGGCGACTACATCAAAGACGCAGTGCGCGAGATCAACCTCTTCATGCGCGACTGGCGCACGAATGACGTTCACAACATCGACCTGCGTACCATCGACATCATGGCCGCCAGCCACAACTTGTTGGGTGTCAACGAGCCTTACATGTTGCTTTCCGGGTACCGCAGTCCGAAAACCAACGCGATGCTGCGCCGCCGTTCGAGCGGCGTTGCCAAGAACTCGCGGCACTTGCGTGGACAAGCGGCGGACTTGCGGCTTAACTCTCGGTCAGTGAGCCAAATGTACCGTGCGGCCGTATCGTGCAAGGGTGGCGGTGTTGGCCGGTATTCCGGGTCGAACTTCGTTCACATGGATTGCGGCCCGGTCCGCAGTTGGGGCCGGTAAGGCGCATCAAGTGATACCGATACAACAAAAGAACACCGGCCAAATGGCCGGTGTTCTTTTGCGTGCAGGGATTTAAAACCGCTTAAAGCGTTTCGCGAAAAACCTGAGTCACAGATTTTCGCGAAATGCAGTGCTCCGCTCAATCGTTGCACGCGTTCCGCCTTTGGCTGATGTCTCAGGGTAAAGGCGGAACGCTTTAAGTTCCGGATTGCGCCAGACGTTCAAGCCGCGCTGCGCGCAAACGCTGGAAATCATCACCGGCATGATACGACGACCGTGTCAGAGGTGTCGCCGAAACCATCAAAAAGCCTTTGCCATATGCAGCTTTTTCATAGGCCTTGAACTCATCGGGATGCACAAAGCGATCGACCACGTGGTGTTTCGGCGTCGGCTGCAAGTATTGGCCAATCGTCAGAAAGTCGATATCCGCAGCCCGCATGTCATCCATCACCTGATGCACGTGCTGACGCTCTTCGCCAAGCCCGACCATGATGCCGGATTTAGTGAACATGCTTGGGTCAAGCTCTTTCACTCGCTGCAACAACCGCAGACTGTGAAAATACCGGGCGCCCGGGCGAACTGACGGGTATAGCGCCGGCACGGTTTCAAGGTTGTGGTTGAACACGTCGGGTTTGGCGGCCACGACGGTTTCCAGAACCTCGGGCGCGCAATGCAGGAAATCGGGCGTCAGAATTTCAATCGTGGTTCCGGGGCTACGGTGCCGGACGGCGCGAATGGTTTGCGCAAAATGCTCGGCCCCGCCATCTTCGACATCATCGCGGTCGACCGAGGTAATCACCACGTGGTTAAGCCCAAGTTTCTGCACGGCATCCGCCACCCTGCCCGGCTCGAACACATCCAAGGCTTCGGGCTTGCCGGTGGCCACGTTGCAGAAGGTACAGCCACGGGTGCAAATTTCCCCCATGATCATCATGGTGGCATGTCCCTGACTCCAGCATTCCCCGGCATTGGGGCAGCCCGCCTCTTCGCAAACCGTCACAAGGTTATGCTCCCGCATAATCTTGTGAGTTTCCTGATAGCCTTTACCGGAAGGGGCCTTCACGCGAATCCAGTCCGGTTTCTTGGGCTGTGCATTGTCCGGGCGGTGTGCCTTTTCAGGATGGCGTTGGTCCGGGATATTGAGGTCTCGCACGAATTTTTCCCCGCGAATGGTTTGGTAACACTGCGTAACTATAATGCACAGCGATGGGGAGTACCAGTTCTGCATACCCGTCATGTGGTCACATTGCAGCCTTGGTTAATGAGTACCCATCGCGTTTCAAGGTGTTAAGTTGCTTACCGGCTCGCCCCAATTTTAGGGGCGGGTCGGCCCTGAATCACGGCGGATCGGGCAAATTGATTGCGCACGACGCCACGTCAGGTATTTTTCCCCCAGATTTCGCACCAACCCCATCGGAGCAGATATGGATTGGCAGGCCCATCGGCGCGAGGCGCATGCCCTTGGCCAAACGCAAGAATTCCTGAAGCAGATTGTTTATGGTGGGAATGACGGCATTGTCACGACATTCGCAATCGTTGCCGGGTTTGCAGGGGCTGCCGCAGATGGCGTCGCTCAAATCGGCGGCTTGGCTGTATTGGTGTTCGGTTTGGCGAACTTGTTCGCGGACGCCGTCAGCATGGGGTTAGGTGAATTCCTTTCTGCCCGATCACAGCATGATCTCTACCGCTCACGCCACGAAAGCGAGTTGCGTGAGATCGAAGAAAACCCTGAACAAGAGCGGATGGAGCTTTTTGAAATTTTGCGCCAGCGCGGATTGCCCGCCGGTGAAGCGGATACAACGACGGCCATTCTATCCCGTCATCCGAAAATCATGGCCGATCTAATGATGACTTATGAATTCGGCATGCAGGATCCCGACGAGGACAGCCCGGTCCTCAATGGTTTGTTCACCTTTCTGTCTTTCGTCGTCTTCGGGGCCATTCCACTTGTTCCATACTTTTTGCTTGATCCGACCGACACGACCTTCCTGTTGTCGATTGCAGCCACGCTGAGCGCCCTTATCGGGCTTGGTCTTTTGCGGTGGAGCGCAACGCGCGAGCGCATTGCGCGATCCATCGGAGAGACCGTGTTGGTTGGCACAGTTTGTGCCGTTGTTGCCTTTTCCGTCGGCTGGATTGTGGGTGGCTAACCCATCAATCCGGCTTGCTCCCCAGCACTTTCATATTGCCGTTTGAGACGTTGCAAAGCGATGCGCAAAACGATTTTTCCCGATCGCGCGGACCAACCCATACGTTTCTCAGCTTTTTCCAACCCTTCGAGATGGCAGCAGCAATTCAGGGCCACATCACCCAATCCCGGCCCCAATTCCCGCAAGGCAATCAAGACACGTTCGCGCGCTGCTGATTGGCTGCGATCAACGGCCTGCGGCAAGTGTGCTTGGGATTTGACAAAGCTGTCGACCGTCCGGCAATTCAGCCTGTTCAAACCAGCGAGTTCATAGTCTTCACGCAAACGTTCGCCCGCACGCACAAGTTCTTGCGACAAAAATGGCCGCCCATCCTTATCCTTGCGACGCGCCAAAGCGGCAATCGGTGTCTCTGCACTACTGTATCGAATACGCTTCCGCGTGCCCGATTGCTCGGAGGCTTCACGGGGCTCGAAAAACGGCTTGCCTTGAAACTGCGCCCGGGCCTCGGCAAAGCCGGAGGCGCGATTTTCCATCCCGGCCATCATACTATTCAGGGCCAGCCGCCCCTCGCGGGTTATTTGATATCGAGAGACACGTCCCGGAGTATCGCAGGAAATCCACTGCTTAAGCGCCATCGCTTCGGCAATCTCGGTGTCAACGACAGCCGTACGAACTTCTTTGTCCGTCCCGGCATCGCGAATAACGATCGCCTTTTTCATGCTCTGTGCGACGGCCAAGAGCGCCCCGGGTTCGCTCAGACGCCGCAAAATCCGCAATGATTCCGCTGACAAGCGCTCTTCGGTTAGCGGTGCCTTTTGCTGGTGGTCGGGCTTTTTGGAACACGCGATCATCGGGCTCTCCTTTGTTGAAGAACCGGTGGCCGGCGCCGCCACGCGCTGACCCAAGCGCCGCAAAGCGTGGTCGAAAAGCAAATCGTCACGCCGGGTTTCGCATGCTCGTATCTGACGCAGAATGGTCGAGGCATGGCAGCCCGCCTCACGTGCAATGGCCCGTATCGACGCCCCTGATTCAGTATGCGCCAAGTAATGCAATGCCGCGCGTGGCACCCATGATGGCACGGCACCGCCCCCCTCGTTCCCAAAGGGTTTGATTGATCCGTTCGCCATATGGCCCCTCCCATTATTTCAAGACTTCCAAGCACTTATCCACAATCATTAACACAACCTTTGCGGGTACTTCTTACCGGTTCATTAATCTTTTAACGGCCCGTCAAAAATGGTTTCTCAATTGTAAATAAACGAAAAAGCCAGCGTTCGGTCCTATTTGATCCGACGCAACACCCCAATAGGTTGTGCAAACTTATCCCGATGCATTCATATGCGGGAGCGAACCAATGAAAGACATTCTTTCTCGACTTCACGATGTAAAGCGGCCTGGGCTTTTGATCCGCGCCGCCCGTATCGGGGCAAAGGATTATCGCCGCGGAACGCATCTTTTGCGGCTGATCGGAGACACCCCACCCGCTTCGGGTGGAGCAGCCCTGATGCAATTGATGGACCTGGAGGCTGAGATCAACGAATGTCGCGAAAACGAACGGGCCGGGTATTCCCCAGCCCGTCACGTCGACATTCTTATTGCGATGATGGGCGAGGCGCGCTTACTTCGGCAAGCACGCCAAGGTATCTAATCATCAGGTGAAGGCATCCGGCATCGAGGCTTTTTTCTCGGCCACGTAAGCCGCCAGAGCTTCGGCTATTGCCGGATCCAAGACAGGTTGCTGATAGTTGGTCAGCATCTGGTGCATCTTGGCATTGGCCAAGGTCATGGTGTCACGCTCACCATCTTCATGCCATGTCTCGAAGGGCTTGTAGTCCAAGACATCCGAGCGCCAGAATGCCTCTTTGAAATTGGCTTGCGTGTGCGCACATCCAAGATAGTGACCCCCGGGGCCCACTTCGCGGATGGCTTCCATGGCTTGGCCGTTTTCATCGGTGGGAATACCCGCCGCGAGCTTGTGCAAAACGCCCAGTTGATCGGCGTCCATGACGAATTTCTCAAAGCTGGCCACAAGGCCACCCTCAAGCCAGCCACAGCTATGCAGCATGAAGTTCACACCGCCCAGAAGCACCGCGTTAAAGGTATTGGCGGTCTCATAGGCCGCCTGCGCATCAGGCAACTTGGAGCCGCAAAGCGAGCCACCCGACCGGAACGGCAGCCCCATGCGACGGGCCAGTTGCCCCGCACCATAGATAATTTGACTGGCCTCGGGTGTACCGAAGGTCGGCGCGCCACTGTTCATGTCGATCGAGCTGACGAAGGCACCAAAGATAACCGGCGCACCGGGACGCACCAGTTGGCTATAGGCGATACCCGCCATGACTTCGGCCAGAACCTGCGTCAGTGTCCCCATGACCGATACAGGCGCCATCGCACCACCAACGATGAACGGCGAAATGATGCAGGCCTGATTGTTGGACGCATAAACCTCAAGCGCGCCCATCATCACCTCGTCAAAGGTCATGGGCGAGTTCACGTTGATAAGCGAGGTCATCACCGTGTTATCCTGTACAAACTCCTTGCCGAACAGGATTTCGCACATCTCGACACTGTCTTGGGCACGCGACGGATCGGTGACAGAGCCCATAAAGGGTTTGTCGCTCAGTGTCATATGCGCGTGCAACATATCCAGGTGACGCTTGTTCACCGGAATATCGGTGGGCTCACAAACCGTACCGCCCGAGTGGTGAAGCCATTTTGACATGTAGCCGAGTTTCACGAAGCGTTCGAAGTCCGCCATGGTGGCATATCGCCGCCCGCCTTCCATATCGCGCACGAAGGGCGGGCCGTAGATCGGTGCGCAAACCAGCGTGTTCCCACCGATCTCAACATTGCGTTCCGGGTTACGGGCATGTTGTGTAAACCGCGACGGCGCGGTCGAGCACAGTTTGCGGGCAAGATCACGGGGAATACGCACACGCTCGCCCTGCACATCGGCACCTGCATCCCGCCAGCGGTCCAAGGCCGCCGGGTTCTCCACGAAATTGACGCCGACTTCTTCCAGAATGGTTTCGGCATTCGTTTCGATGATTTCCAGTGCCTCTTCATCAAGCACTTCGTAAAGCGGGATATTCCGCTCGATATATTTGGCGGTCTCGACGCTGACGGCTGTACGTTCTGCCCGACGGGCGGCTCCACCGCCACCACGGCCACGTCTACGGGTTGCTGCTTCGGCCATGTTTCACCCCTGCAATTAAAAGCACCCCCCTCGGGTGCAGCTTCGAACGATATTATCGTACCGCTTGTTGCCGCCATCAGAGATTTGCGCCCCTTCAGGTGCTATAGCGACATATGACACCAGACCTTGTGTCGATTTTTGCAGATTCCCATTGACCTCTTGCGCAAAACGCGCCCCGGGCCTAGTAGGCATGACATGAGCCAGACATCCCACGACCGCCTTCTTATCATAGACTTCGGCAGCCAGGTGACACAGCTGATCGCCCGTCGCCTGCGCGAATTGAACGTCTATTGTGAAATTCACCCCTTCCAGAACGTCACCGACGCCTTCTTGAAGGATTTCGCGCCCAAGGCCGTAATCTTTTCCGGCGGCCCCGCCAGCGTGATTGACGATGCGTCCCCTCGCCCACCGGAAGCGGTGTTCGATCTGGGCGTGCCCATCTTGGGCATCTGTTACGGTCAGCAGGTGATGATGCATATGCTGGGCGGTCGCGTGGAACGCGGCCACGGCACGGCGGAATTCGGTCGCGCCTATGTCACCCCGTCAGAACAACGAATCGACTTGCTGACAGGTTGGTTCTTGGAAGAGCGTGAACAGGTCTGGATGAGCCATGGCGATCATGTGAGCCAGATCGCTCCGGGGTTCGAGGTGTTTGGCACCTCGCCCAATGCGCCCTTTGCCATCACCGCCGATCTGAGCCGCAATTTCTATGCCGTGCAGTTCCACCCCGAGGTACACCATACCCCCAACGGCAAAACGCTTTACGAGAACTTCGTGCGTCTGGCGGGCTTCAAGGGCGATTGGACCATGGCCGCCTATAAGGACGAGGCGATCCGCCTGATCCGTGAACAGGTAGGCGACAAACAGGTGATCTGCGGCCTTTCGGGCGGTGTAGACAGTTCCGTTGCCGCCGTGCTGATCCACGAAGCCATTGGCGAGCAACTGACCTGTGTGTTTGTCGATCACGGCCTTCTGCGCCTCAACGAGGCCGAAGAAGTCGTCGGCATGTTCCGCGATCATTACAACATCCCGCTGATTCACGCCGATGAAACGGACCTTTTCCTGGGTGAGCTTGAAGGCGTAAGTGACCCGGAAGAAAAGAGAAAAACCATTGGCCGCCTCTTCATCGACGTGTTCCAGAAATACGCCGGCGAGATTGAGGGCGCCGAGTTTCTGGCCCAAGGCACGCTTTATCCGGACGTCATCGAATCGGTCAGCTTCTCGGGCGGGCCTTCGGTGACCATCAAAAGCCACCACAATGTGGGCGGCCTGCCCGAGAAGATGGGCCTGAAGCTGGTCGAACCGCTGCGCGAGCTTTTCAAGGACGAAGTGCGCGCGCTTGGCCATGAACTGGGCCTGCCCGCCTCTTTCATCGGGCGGCACCCCTTCCCCGGGCCGGGCCTTGCCATCCGCTGCCCCGGTGAAATCACCCGCGATAAACTTGAAATTCTGCGCAAGGCCGATGCGGTTTACATCGACCAAATCCGCAAGCACGGGCTTTACGATGAGATTTGGCAGGCCTTCGTCGCCATCCTTCCGGTGCGTACTGTGGGCGTGATGGGCGACGGGCGCACCTATGATTATGCCTGCGCCCTGCGCGCGGTAACCTCGGTGGATGGTATGACCGCCGATTACTACCCGTTCAGCCACGAATTCCTTGGCGAAACCGCGACCCGCATCATAAACGAAGTAAAGGGCATCAACCGCGTGACCTATGATGTCACCTCGAAACCGCCCGGCACGATTGAGTGGGAGTAAGCCCATTGCCTTCCCAGCGAGGCGACACTGCCGCGACCTTGCGGGCGGCGGCTTGGATGCTTGGCGCTGTCGTCTCCTTTTCGACCATGGCCATAGCTGGCCGCGAAGTGAGTTTCGAACTCGATACCTTCGAGATCATGATGTATCGAAGTGTCATCGGCTTGGCTCTCCTTTTGATTGTGGCCAGCGTCACGCGAACGCGTCACACCATCACAGGGCGCAAGCCGGGGCTGCACTTGGTGCGCAATGTCTTTCATTTCACCGGCCAAAACCTGTGGTTCTATGCCATCACGGTGATCCCATTGGCGCAGGTCTTCGCGCTTGAATTCACATCGCCGCTTTGG
>DATFKJ010000028.1:0-13495 GCA_035268705.1 Roseovarius sp.
CATTCCCTGCGGCTGGCAGATCACCGACCGGCATGGCGAGCCCATGCAGGAGCCCAAGCACCCCATTCTGGCCGAAGGCAAGGTGCGCCACGTGGGCGACCCGATCGCCTGTGTCGTGGCCGAAACGCTGGAACAGGCCCGTGACGCCGCCGAAGCGGTCGAGATTGACATTGACGAGCTTGAGCCGGTTCTCGACATGAAGCAGGCACTGGCCGATGGCGCGCCCAAGGTGCATGACGAGCTGACCTCGAACCTTTGCTATGACTGGGGTTTCGTGGAGGAAAACAAGGAGGCCGTGGACAAGGCGATCAAATCCGCCGCCCATGTTGTTACCCTTGAGTTGACCAACAACCGCCTTGTCGCCAACCCGATGGAGCCGCGCGTCGCCGTGGCTGATTATAACCGGGCGAACGGTGACTACACGCTTTACACCACCTCGCAGAACCCGCATGTGATCCGGCTTTTGATGGGCGCTTTCGTGCTGTCGATCCCCGAACACAAGCTGCGGGTTGTGGCGCCGGATGTGGGCGGCGGTTTCGGCTCGAAGATCTATCACTATGCCGAAGAGGCTTTCGTGACCCATGCCTCAAAGGTGGTGAACCGTCCGGTCAAATGGACCTCGACCCGTTCCGAGGCGTTTATCTCGGACGCCCATGGCCGCGACCACAAGACCAAGATCGAACTGGCGCTGGACGAAAACCATATGTTCACCGCCGTGCGCACAGACACCTACGCAAATATGGGCGCGTATCTGTCGACCTTCGCACCGTCGATCCCGACGTGGCTGCATGGCACGTTGATGGCGGGCAACTACAAGACGCCGGTCATTTACGTGAACGTGAAGGCGGTGTTCACCAACACCACGCCGGTTGATGCCTATCGCGGCGCGGGCCGCCCCGAGGCGACCTATCAGCTTGAGCGCGTGATCGACAAGGCCGCGCGGGAGTTGGGCGTGGACCCGGCAGAACTGCGCCGGAAGAACTTTATCAAGCCCGAGGAGTTCCCCTATGACACGCCGGTCGCCGTGACCTATGACACCGGCAACTATCACGCCACGCTGGACAAGGCGTTGGAGATGACCGACTACGCGGGCTTTGAGAAGCGCGCCGAGGAGTCCAAGGCGCGCGGCAAACTGCGCGGTTATGGCCTTGCCCACTTTATCGAGGCTTGCGGCATCGCGCCGTCGAACCTTGTGGGGCAGCTGGGCGCGCGTGCGGGGCTTTATGAAAGCGCCACCGTGCGGGTCAATGCCACCGGCGGCATTACCGTGATGACCGGATCGCATAGCCATGGGCAGGGGCATGAAACCTCCTTTGCGCAAGTGGTCGCTGACATGATCGGGATCGACGAAGGCATGATCGACATCGAACATGGCGACACGGCCAACACGCCGATGGGCATGGGCACCTATGGCTCGCGCTCCATCGCGGTTGGGGGCTCTGCCATGGTGCGGGCGACCGAGAAGATCATCAACAAGGCCAAGAAGATCGCGGCCCACCTGATGGAAGCCTCGGAATCCGACATCGAGTTGAAGGATGGACAATTCAGCGTCGCAGGCACCGATAAATCGGTTGCCTGGGGCGATGTGACATTGGCGGCCTACGTGCCGCATAACTATCCGCTGGAAGAGATCGAACCGGGGCTGGAGGAAACGGCCTTCTACGACCCGTCGAACTTTACCTATCCCTCGGGTGCGTATGTTTGCGAGGTGGAAGTGGACCCTGAGACCGGCAAGGTCGAGGTGCTGGGCTTTACCGCCGCTGATGATTTCGGCAACGTGGTCAACCCGATGATTGTCGAGGGGCAGGTTCACGGCGGCGTGGCGCAAGGCATCGGGCAGGCCCTGATGGAGAACTGCGCCTATGACGAGAATGGTCAGCTTATCAGCGCGTCTTACATGGATTACACCATGCCGCGCGCGGATGACATGCCGATGTTCGACGTCGACCATTCCTGCCAGACGCCCTGTACGCACAACCCTCTGGGTGTGAAAGGCTGTGGTGAGGCGGGGGCCATCGGCTCACCCCCCGCGGTGGTCAATGCGGTGATCGACGCCCTGCATCGGGGTGGGTTCACCAACGTCGAACACATCGACATGCCGGTCACGCCTGCGCGTGTCTGGGCGGCGATGAACAACTGATCCGGAAAGGGAGACAAGAACGATGTATAACTTCGATATCGAAACACCCTCGACGGTGAAAGACGCGGTCGCAGCCCTCAAACAAGAGGATGCGCAGCCGCTGGGCGGGGGGCAGACCCTGATCCCCACCATGAAGCAACGCCTTGCCATGCCAACGGCGCTGGTCAGCCTCAAGGGTATCGGTGAGATGCGCGGCATTTGCGAGGACGACGCGGGCCGGCTTTGCATCGGTGGCAGCACCACCCATGCCGAGGTGGCCGCAGGCGCGGGGAAATACCCCGGGCTGGCCGCGTTAGCCGCGCAGATCGGGGACCCGGCGGTGCGCAATCGCGGCACCATCGGTGGCAGCGTGGCCAACAACGACCCGGCGGCCTGTTACCCGGCGGCGGTGCTGGCCTCGGGCGCGACGGTGACGACCGACCGGCGCGAGATTGCCGCGGATGACTATTTCCAAGGCATGTTCACCACCGCGCTGGAGGAAGGCGAGATCGTGACCGAGGTGAAATTCCCGGTGCCGGAAAAAGCCGCCTACATGAAGTTCGAACAACCTGCCTCGCGTTTTGCGCTGGTCGGCGTATTCGTGGCCAAATACCCCGACGGGGTGCGCGTCGCGGTGACCGGAGCCTCGGAAGAGGGCGTGTTCCGCTGGAGCGAGGCGGAGGCGGCGCTGTCGTCTGACTTTTCGGCTGGGGCGCTCGACGGTCTGAGCCTGTCGGGCGATGGCATGATCAACGATCTGCACGGCTCGGGCGATTATCGCGCGCATATCGTCAAGGTGATGACCAAGCGCGCCGTCGAGGCGGCTTAAACTGGTTTGATCAAAAGGAGCGCGGCCCCGTTGGGGCCGCGCGCTTGATATCTCGGGCCCGGGGGAAACCCCGGGCCCTCGCGCGTTTGGTGGGGGGGACGCGTTGAGCAGAGGCTGCGCTTGGTGGCCTCTGTTGGAGGCCTCCGGCGGCAGTATTTTTGCCAAGAAGAAGGGTCAGGCGCTGAGGTGATGCAGGGTGCCGGCTTGGGTGACGCAGAGGGCCTTTGGGCGGCCAGGGGTGGCGCGTAATATGCGCTGAATATCCTTGCGGCTGGCGTGGCAGAAGGCGGTGGAGAGGGCATCGGCCATGGCGGCGGTTTCGGCCTCGACGCTGACGGTGGACCATTTCGGGGGTTGGCCCAATGGGTCGAGGATATGGGTTTGGTTCTGGCCCAGTGGCATTGCGCCGGGGCTGGAGGCGGCGAGTGCGCGGTTTTTAAGGTTCTGGTGTGCGATCAGCCCGTGGGTGGGGTCGGCCACGCCGATCTGCCAATCGCGCCCAGTGCCGTGATATTCGCCGATATTGACAAGAACGTGGGTCAGCCCGGCGCGTTTCAAGGCGGCGCTCACCAAATCGGTGGCATAGCCTTGGGCGATGCCGTTGAGAGTCAGAGCCTGACCAGGAGCGAGGGCCACGCGGGCGTTGCTGTGCCTGACCCGCTGCCAGCCAATCAAGCGCCGGGCCGGTTCCGGGTTTTGGCCTTGTGCGAGGGCCTGCCAAAGCGGTTGCACCGTGGGGTCGAAGCGCCCAGCCGTCAGGCGATGGGCCTGATCGCAGAGTTTCAGAAGCGTGCTGAAGCGCGTTGGGGGCTGGTCCAGCCGCCCGGTGGCGTTGAGCTGTGAGAGGCGCGAAGAAGGCTCGTAGAGGCTGAAGAGCGTCTCGGTCTCGCGCAGGAGTGTGCGCACCTCTTGCAAGGCGGCGCGGGCCTGGGCCTCGGGGGCTTCCAGTGTCAGCGAAACCTTTGCCCCCATGGCATAGCCCTGCCAACGCAGAGGTTCGGCCCGGGCGGGCAGGGCAAGGGCGGCGGCGGAAATGGCGAGGAAGCGGCGGCGGGTGATCATTCGGCGGCGACCTCCGACTGGGCAGGCCTGCGGCCGCGCGATTTGAGAACGAGCGGCACGCAGCGGGTTTCGTCATCATGGATGGCGACGCAATCTAAGCATTGAAAACATTCGGAATAGTCAATCTCGCCCGTGCGTTTGATGGCCCCGTAGTTGCATTTCACCCGGCAAAGCTGGCAAGGGGAGCCGCATTCGGTGCGGCGGGCAATCCAATCGCGCCCGCGAAGAAGCCCGCCGATGGCCATGACCGCCCCCAGTGGACACAGGTAGCGGCAGAAGCCCTTGAAGAGCACCATGGAGAGGAGCAGCCAGAAGGCCGCATAGGCCACGTAGTACCATTCGCGCACGAAGACGGTGGTGATGGCGGTTTTGAAGGGTTCCACCTCGGCGGCTTTGTCAACGTCTTGCGGGGCGATGAACACGACGGCGATCAGCCCGGTCAGAAGCACATATTTGAGGTATTTCAATCGGTTGTCCCATTTTGGCGACGGCTCGAGTCGCGGCAGGCGCAGGGCGCGGCCCGCGTGATGGGCGAATTCCTGCAACGCGCCGAAGGGGCAAAGCCAGCCGCAAAACAACCCCCGGCCCCAGGCCACGAACCCGGCGATGGTGACGCCCCAGATCAGGAGTGAAAAGGGATCGTAGAGCAGGAAGGCATAGCTGCCCCCCTCCCATACGGTGCGGATCACGCCCAGCACGGTAACGATCGAAAGCTGCCCTTGCCCCCACCAGCCGATAAAGCCGGTGACCACGGCGAGAATGCCAAGCCGGATCGGGGTGAAGGTCTTGGCCCCGGCCAAGCGGTTCATGCCAAGCGCCAGAAGCGCCACCAGCCCGGCCAGGAAGACCCCCAGAACGATCAAATCGCCTTGCCGGTTGCGCAGCGCCTCGCGCCATGGCGGCACCGGTTTGATCTGTTCGGGCCGGGTGAAGAACCGCGCGGGCGTGCCGTGCGGGACGTCCAGCGTGACCGAGCCGGTCTGTGGCTGGAACATGCCGTGTTCGCGGGTGGCCAGCACCTTGAGCACCCAGTCGCGCGAGGGGTCGAAGCCAAGGCGGCGGTCGGTGCGCAGGATCATTGCGGTGCCCTCGTCTGGCGCGCCCTCGGCCAGTTCCACGAAGAGGTCGGCATCGCGCAGGGCCACAGGCAGCCCGTCTTGTTCTGCCGAAATCCAATCGGGGGCGGTGTTGCGTACGAAATCTTCGCTCACCAGCCCGTGGCGCGCGGTCTCGATCAGCAGGATCGGCTCATCATCCGGGGAAATCTCGGTGAAGTTTTGCAGCTCTTGAAAGGTATCTTCCGAAAGGGCCGCGCGGGCGATGGCGGGCGGGCCGAGGTCAACCACCCATAGGTCAAGATAGGGGGCATCGGGGGCCTCCTGCGCCTCGGGGTCGTCGTCTTCCCATAGCGTGCCTGCAAAGAACGCGTCGACCTCGGCGTTCGTGACCACATGGTGGGTGGCGATGCCTTGCTCGACCAGATCATCCCATGTCAGGGCCTCATTGTGGTCAGTGTCGGGAAAGGCAGGTGGCCCGCTGGCCAATCCTTGCATCTTTTCGCGCGCCACGGCGAGGGCCGCGCCCATGACCGACTCATGCGCGATGCGGACGCTGGCCGTGGCCTTGGTCACCCCGTCGAGATACTTGAGCGACGATCCGCCCCCCGAGCCGCCATAGGGCGTGCCGACAACGATGGAATCGGATATCGACAGGCCGCCGTATTGTTCGAAAAAGGCGTGAAATGGCGCCTGGCCAAGGCCGGAGACGAAGATCGGTTCGTTATGTTCAATGAGCTGAACGTCGATGAACCGCCCTTCCAGATCCAGCACCACCAGCACATTGATCGGCGCGCCGGAAAAGCCGGGCAAGGGGGCCAGGGGTTCGGTTTCAAAGACATACCCCGCCTCGGCCCCGCCGGAGTTGAGCAGGCTGTAAACGCCCCTGTCGTTCAGCGATTCACCCACCGAATATGGCGCGCGCACGTAATCGCCAAGCGCCTCGCGCGTCAGCAACTCGGCCCGTGCAGGCAGGGCGCAAAGCAGCGCAAGCGCCAGTAGCGCATATTTGAAAATCCGTCCTCCCATAGCTCGCAGGGTATGCGCGCGCCTGCGTAGGGGACATTCGACAAAGGTCTTACGCGAAACCCCGCCTGATCCCCCGGCTACGACCAAAGGAGCATTTCGCGATGCCGGGGCAGAGGGTAGCGTGATGGATGAACCAGACAGCTATGGGAGGAAAACGCATGTCTTGGACTGCCCCGAAACTCAAAGAAGTCAACTGCGGCATGGAGATCAACATGTATTCTCCGGCCGAGGACGAAGGCCGCGATTACGAGCACGATCTGTTTTGATCGCTTGAGGCGGAGGGCCCGGGATGCGTTTTTTGGTCTTGGGTGCCTCTGCCGGTGGCGGCCTGCCGCAGTGGAACTGTGGCTGCAGAAATTGTAACGATGCCCGGGCGGGGAATATCCCTGCGTCCGGGCAATCGTCATTGGCGGTGTCCTTGAATGGGTGGGATTGGGCGGTGCTCAATGCCTCGCCTGATATTCGGCAGCAGATGCTCGACAACCCGGCGATGCATCCGCGCGACTTGCGGCACACGCCCGTGGCCTCGGTGCTTCTGACCAATGGGGATATCGACCATATCGCCGGGTTGCTGTCCTTGCGCGAACAGACCCCCTTTACCCTTTTCGCCACCGGCGACATCCTTGATTTGCTGGCGCAGAACCGGATTTTCGACGCGGTGAACCGTGAGAGGGTGGCGCGCGAAGGGGTGGCGCTGAACAGCGATATTCCGATTCTGCCGGGCCTTGCCGCGCGGCTTTTCGCGGTGCCGGGCAAGGTACCCTTGTTCATGGAAGGCGACAGCGTGCAAACCGACTTGATTGGCGAGCAAACCGTTGGCGTGCGCCTCGAAGGCGGCGGCAGGGTGGCCTACTACATCCCCGGTTGTGCCGAGGTGACGGAGGATTTGCTGGACCAAATCCAAGATGCCGATCAGTTGTTTTTCGACGGGACGCTTTGGGATGACGACGAAATGATCCGCACCGGCACCGGCATCAAGACAGGCCGCCGCATGGGTCATATCCCGGTCAGCGGGCCGGAGGGGTCCATGGCGAAACTGGCCGATCTCAAGGCCGCCAAGACCTTCATCCACATCAACAACACCAATCCGATCCTGCAACCGGATAGCCCCGAACGGGCCGAGGTTCTGGCCGCTGGCTGGACCATCGCCCAAGACGGGCAGGAGATCACGCCATGAGCCGCGAAGGCCTTGAGGCCCGCCTGCGCCAAATCGGGGCGGAGCGGTATCACGACAAACACCCCTTTCATCACCTGCTGCACAGCGGCGGCTGCACCCCCGATCAGGTGCGCGCATGGGTGATCAACCGCTGGGCCTATCAGGCGGCGATCCCGATGAAAGACGCCGCTTTCATGTCGCGCTGCACCGATCCGGCGATGCGGCGCGAATGGCGCTCGCGGATCGAAGATCATGACGGCGGGGTCGAGGAGGGCGGCGGCATTCGCCGTTGGCTCAAACTGGCCGAGGCGGTGGGGCTGGACCCTGATTATGTCGCCTCGGGGCGCGGCGTACTGCCGGCCACGCAATTCGCGGTGGATGCCTATATCCGTTATGTCCGCGATATGCCGCTCTTGCAGGCCGTGGCCTCGTCCCTGACCGAACTTTTCGCGCCCAAGATCCATGAACAGCGCATCGAAGGGCTGTTGGAACACTACGATTTCGCCAATACCGACAGCCTCAGCTATTTCCGCAAACGCCTGACCGAGGCCCCCAAGGATGTGGCCTTTGGCCTTGAATGGGTGCTGTCGCGCGCCGACACCCCCGAAAAGGAAGACATGGCCGCCGAGGCGCTGATTTTCAAAACCAATGTGCTTTGGGCACAACTGGATGCGTTGCATTCGGCCTATGTCGATCCGGGTCGCATCCCGCCCGGCGCGTGGCACCCCGGTGAGGGGCTGGCATGAGCCTTGCATTGGCCCCCGAGGAACGCCCCTACCTGCCGCGCGGTGTGCGGCTGCACGATGACACAATACGGGGCAGTATGGTTTTACTGGCCCCGGAAAAAGCGGTGGAACTGGACCAGATCGGTGTGGCGATCCTGAGCCGTGTCAACGGCGACGCGAGTTTTGCCGAGATCATCGCGGACCTCGCCCAAACCTACAACGCCCCGGCGGAGCAGATCGAAGAGGATGTGCAACGCTTCCTGACCGGTCTGCGCGCCCGGCTTTACCTGATGGTGCAATTATGACCGCGCCGCCCCCGATTGCCATGCTGGCGGAACTCACGCACCGCTGCCCTTTGTCCTGCCCCTATTGCTCCAACCCCTTGGAGATGGCCGCCAAGGACAGTGAGCTTGACACCGAAACATGGGAAGATGTCTTCCGCCAAGCCGCCGCAATGGGGGTTCTGCAACTGCACCTTTCGGGCGGCGAGCCTGCTTCGCGCCGTGATCTTGAGGGTCTGACGCGCGCCGCGCGGGATGCGGGGCTTTACACCAATCTCATCACTTCGGCGATTGGCCTGACACCGCGCCGCTTGGACGCGTTGGAGGAGGCCGGGCTGGACCATATCCAGCTTTCGCTGCAAGGCACCAACCCTGAACTGGCCGACCGCATCGGCGGCTATCGCGGCGGGTTCGAGCGCAAGATGCTGGCCGCGCAGGAAATCGCCAAGCGCGGCATTCCTCTCACGCTCAACGCCGTGATGCACCGCCAGAACCTTGACGATCTGGACCGCACGATCGAAATGGCGGTGGAACTGGGCGCGCGACGGCTTGAGGTGGCCTGCGTGCAGTTCCACGGTTGGGCCACCAAGAATGTCGCGGCCCTTTTGCCCACACGCGAACAGACCGAAATCGCCAAGGATAAGGTGGCCGAGGCCTCAAAGCGCCTGCGCGGGGTGCTGGCTTTCGATTTCGTGCCGCCCGATTATTATGCCGATTATCCCAAATCCTGCATGGGCGGTTGGGGGTCGGCGGGCCTCAATGTGGCCCCGGATGGCACGGTGCTACCCTGTCACGCGGCGCAGAGCATTCCGCATTTGCAGTTCGAGAATGTCCGCGACACGGCGCTCGAAGCCATCTGGTACGACAGTGCGGCCTTCAACGCCTATCGCGGCACTGATTGGCTGCCCGAACCCTGCCAAAGTTGTGAGCGTCGGGATGTTGATTTCGGTGGTTGCCGTTGTCAGGCCTTGGCGATTGCGGGCGACGCGGGCGCGACCGATCCGGTCTGCGTGAAATCCCCCGATCATCACCGCGTGGTCGCGATGTTGGCGCAGGCGGATGATGAAGCCGAGTTGACCTATCGCGTCAACGCCTGATGGCATTTTCGTACGATGTGTACGCTGGCCTTCAGGGGCGAAGACGGCTAAAACGACGCGCCAAACCAAGCCCCGCGTTAGCCTTCTCAGGATCAGATGACCGCCAAAGATCATTCTCTCATTCCCGCATGGGTCGATGGCACGCTGGTGCCTGTCGGGAAATTGCGCGCGCATCTTGAAGGGCTGCGGCACAAGGCGGTTTCGGTCTTTGTTTTGTATGAAAATCAAGTGCTTATCCAGCGCCGCGCCATGGGGAAGTATCACACGCCCGGGCTTTGGGCGAATACCTGTTGCACCCACCCGCACTGGAATGAGACGCCCGAGTGTTGCGCGCATCGACGGCTCGAAGAAGAGTTGGGAATCAAGGGCTTAGACTTGGTCTATCGTGATCAGGTCGAGTATCGCGCAGAGGTTGGCGGCGGTCTGATCGAGCATGAACTGGTCGATATTTTCGTCGCGACGGTCGACCATCGGATCGCTGTGGCGCCAAATCCCGCCGAGGTGATGGATGTGGCATGGGTCAAGATGGATGACCTGTTGGCGCAAACACGTGAGACACCCGATCTCTACACCCCGTGGCTGCGCATCTACCTTGAGGACCACGCGGCGCAAATATTTTCCTGAGCACAGCTCAAGACTATTCTAAATCACTGTTATGTCAGGAAAAAGGTGGTAGCCCGTAGGGGAATCGAACCCCTCTTTCCAGGTTGAAAACCTGGCGTCCTAACCGATAGACGAACGGGCCATACCGTGGCGTGAGGCGGTTACTAGGCAAAAGCGGCGGCACGCGCAAGAGGGTTTTTGCAAAAAATCGTCTTGGAAAAACTATTCTTTCAGAGGGTTGTGCGCCGCGTCAGCCGGGGCTGGCTTCGGCGGCGTCCTCAAGCCGTAATTGCACGGATTGACGCCCACCCCAAGTATTGATGTCCAGCCGTCCGGCAAGGTGAAACCGCGCGCCACCGTGTTGCTCAAGGCGGGGGCCAAGTGGGCCGTCGTAAGCCCCGAAGGCGATCGCCTCCATGCTGGCGCCCATACCGTCGCCAAAGCGCAGCTTGAGGTGGGATTCGCCCACCCGTTTGGCGAACTGGATGGCCATGTCGGGGAAGGCATAGCGGGGGCCGGGCGCGCCTGCGCCGAAGGGGCCTGCGGCTTCGATCTGTTCGACAAGCTCTACCGTGGCGGCCCCGGGCATGAGCACGCCGTCAAGGCGCAGGTCGGCGGGGCCGGCCGTGCCCGCGCCTTGTTTGCCCAAAAGCTCGGACAGGCGGGCCATGGCGGCCTCCAGCTTGTCGCGCGCCACGGTCAGGCCCGCGGCCATCTTGTGCCCGCCGCCCTTGATCAAAAGGCCTTCGGCCGCGAGTTTCTGGATCGAGGCCCCCAGATCGACGCCCGAGACGGACCGGCCAGAGCCTTTGCCTTCGTCCCCGTCGAAGCCGATGACGATGGCGGGGCGGTTGGTGGTCTCCTTGAGGCGCGAGGCGACGATGCCGACGACGCCGGGGTGCCAGCCTTCGCCTGCCGCCCAGACAAGCGGGGCGTCCAGCCCGCGGTCCTCGGCCTGTTCGAGGGCGGCAGCGCGCACCAGCCCTTCAATTTCGCGTCGTTCGGTGTTGAGTTGGTCAAGCCGTTCGGCCATGGATTTCGCCTCGGCCAGATTATCGCAGGCCAGAAGCCGCGCGCCCAGATCGGCGCGGCCCACGCGGCCTCCGGCATTGACGCGCGGGCCAAGCACAAAGCCAAGGTGATAGGCGGCGGGCGCGGTATCAAGGCGCGATATATCCGAGAGCGCCACAAGGCCGGGACGGTCACGCCGGGCCATGACGCGCAGGCCTTGGCGCACGAAGGCGCGGTTGACGCCCTTGAGCGGGGCCACATCGGCCACGGTGGCGAGCGCCACAAGATCGAGGATCGCCATAAGGTCAGGGCCGCGCTTGCCCGCCTCGCGCAGTTGGCGGCCTGCCTCGACCAGCATCAGGAAGACCACGGCGGCGGCGCAAAGGTGCGCCAGATCGCCGGGTTCATCCTGCCGGTTGGGGTTCACCACGGCCAAGGCGGGCGGCAGGGTTTCGCCGCCCAAGTGGTGATCGAGCACCAGAACATCGGCCCCTTGCGCGGCGGCGATTGCGTCATGGCTGAGCGTGCCGCAGTCAACGCAGATGATCAGGTCATGCTTGGCGGCAAGATCGGCCATGGCCGGTTCATTGGGGCCATAGCCTTCGTCGATCCGGTCGGGGATGTAGAGCGTGGCGGAAAGGCCCATCTGGCGGAGCCAGTCGATGAGCAGCGCGGCGGAGGTGCCGCCATCCACGTCGTAATCAGCGAAAATCGCGATCTTCTCGCGCCGGTCCACCGCTTGCAGAAAGCGCGTGGCGGCGGTTTCCATGTCCTTGAGGCTGCGCGGATCGGGCAGCAGGTCACGTAATTGCGGCGCGAGGTAGGCCTCGCTTTCTTCGGTTGCGACGCCAAGCCGGGCGAGGGTTTGGCACAGCGGGCGAGGCAGGGCAGTGGCCTGTGCCATGGCTTCGGCCTGTCGCTCAACCTCCAGAGACGGGCCGATCCAATGCCGCCCCGTCAGGGATTGGGTGATGCCAAGAAAGCCTTCGGCCACGCGTCAGCGCAGCGGGTTGCGGTAGGTCATCCGGCGCAGTGAGCCGGTTTTGGACCGCATGAGCACCGTTTCGGTTTCCACGTATTCCGGGCGGCGCTTGATGCCCTTGACGACAGAGCCATCGGTGACCCCGGTGGCGGCGATGATCACCTCGCTGGTGACCATGTCGTCGCGTGCATAGACGCGGTCAAGGTCGGTGATACCCGCCTTGGCGGCGCGGCCCTTTTCATCGTCGTTGCGGAACAGGAGGCGGCCCCACATTTGCCCCCCCATGCATTTCAGGGCGCTGGCGGCTAGCACGCCTTCGGGTGCGCCCCCGGCCCCCATGTACATGTCGATGCCGGTGAGTGCGGGTTCAGCGCAGTGCATGACTCCGGCCACGTCGCCGTCGGTAATCATGTGGATCGCGGCCCCGGTGGAACGGACGCTGTCGATCATTTCCTGATGGCGGGGGCGTTCGAGAATGCAAACGGTGATCTCGTGTGGGGCACAGCCCTTGGCCTTGGCCAGTGCCTCGACCCGTTCCTTGGGGCTCATGTCGAGCGAGACGACATCCTTGTCATAGCCCGGCCCGATTGCGAGCTTGTCCATATAGACATCGGGCGCATGCAGAAGCGTGCCGCGCGGGGCCATGGCGATGACAGTGAGGGCGTTCGGCATGGCCTTGGCGGTGAGCGTGGTACCTTCGAGCGGGTCAAGGGCGATATCCACGCCGGGGCCGTCGCCGGTCCCCACCTCTTCACCGATGTAAAGCATCGGCGCTTCGTCGCGTTCACCTTCGCCAATGACCACGACACCCTTGATGGGCAGCATGTTGAGCTGTTCGCGCATGGCGTTTACCGCCGCTTGGTCGGCGGCCTTTTCGTCACCGCGCCCGATCAGGTCGGCGCAGGCCAGTGCGGCGGCCTCGGAGACGCGGGCAAGGCCCAGTGAAAGCATGCGGTCATTGAAATCCACGGGGGCGGTCATGGCAAATCCTTGTTCATTTCAAGCCACGTCAGCATTAGCGGCCCGGGGTTTTGCGCACAAGGGCGCGATCAAACGGTTTCGATGCGCAGGGCGACGGGCGAGGTGGCCATGACATCAAGTTTTGTCATGGCCTCAAGCGCGCTATCCAATGCGCTGCGGGTGGTTTTATGTGTCACGACCAACACCGGGGCGGTACTGTGGTCATGGCGGTATTGGCGCATCCGGTCGATGGAAATACCGGCCTCGCCCAAAACGGTGGCAACCTTTGCAAGGGCACCGGGTTTATCCTCAAGCGCCATGCGCAGGTAATACGGGGCGGGTGTGGAGGCGCGGGCCGGTTTGATCTTGTCAAGTTTGTCAGCCGGTTTGCCGAAAGTGGGCAAGTGAAACCCGCGGGCAATATCCATCACATCGCCCATGACCGCGCTTGCGGTGGGGCCTTCCCCCGCGCCGGGGCCGCGCAACACGATCTGTTCGACCATGTCGCCTTCGAGAACGCACATGTTTGTGCCGCCTTCGAGTTGGCCCAGAGGGCTGCTGGCGGGGACAAGGCAGGGCGACATGC
>DATFKJ010000029.1:0-3823 GCA_035268705.1 Roseovarius sp.
CTGCGGCAGGCCGACATCAAGTTTCTTGATATCGGCACCCCACATGATGTCGCCAAATCCTTCAAGGAAATAGGCCAGCCCGATCGTGGCCATGAACAGGATGATCGGTTCCTGGTTGACCAGATGTCGGAATATGAAATGATTCACCAGCCACGCCAACAAGACCATGACCACCATCGTCAGCAGGATCGCAGCCAGCGCCGGCACGTGCCAGCCAAAATGGTGGATTTCCGTTCCGAACGTGGCGTTGATCAGATGGCTGAACGGCACCTGCCCCTCCATGATGCCCACCAGTGTCAGCGCCGCGAAGAGCGCCATCACGCCCTGACTGAAATTGAAGATGCCTGATGCCTTGAAGATCAGGACAAAACCAAGGGCGACAAGGGCATAAAGAACCCCAGCCATGAGGCCGTTCGCAAAGACCTCCATTCCCCATAAGAACTGTTCAGGCATTATCGGCACTCCTCTGGGAAAAGATCGCAGGCGAATTGGGATTCGACGGCGCGAAACACGACTACGCTCGTGAAACTCGCCGATGAGCTGCCCGCAAAACTCATATTGACTTGGACAAAGTCTTTTTCGGCCACGTGAATGGCCCCCGACGCCGAACCAAAGTTGTCGATCTTTGTTCCGGCGAGCGGAGCGGTGGTCAGTTCTACCGTGCCCCGCAAGCCCTCGTAGCGATTGATGAGACCCCAAGTCTGAATTGCATCGTGAGTCGAAAGCCCGAACGCCAAGACCTCGCAGGCATCGTCGTCCTGCGGAATGCCCAGAACATGCTGCGCTTGGGCATCGGTCCACAGGGTCCAATCTTCAAAAGACTTCTTAAGACTACGGCCAAGCTGTTTGGACTGCGCCGGGGTGAATTGCGTCAGTCCTGCACTCACGGGCGCTCTCGCGTCCTGGGTCGGGGCAACGCAACGCTCTGCAAGAAAAGCAGCGAACTGTTCTGATGGCGCGGCATTGGCTGCGACTGGCAGAAAGCTGGCAAAGATCAACGCCTTAATCATGCGCCACCCCCAGATAGGCGTCGATCACCGCCTGGTCGTTGCGCACCTCGTCCGGCGTGCCGTCACCGATCTTCTTGCCGTAATCCATCACGACCACGCGGTCCGAAAGGTCCATGACCACACCCATATCATGCTCAATCAAGGCAATCGTGGTGCCAAACTCGTCGTTCACGTCCAGAATAAAGCGGCTCATGTCCTCTTTTTCCTCGACGTTCATCCCCGCCATCGGCTCATCCAGCAGCAGGATCGACGGCTCGGCGGCAAGCGCCCGTGCCAATTCCACCCGCTTCTTCAAACCATAGGGCAAGCGGCCAACCGGGGTCTTTCGGATGTGCTGAATCTCAAGAAAATCAATAATCTTTTCAACGGCCTCACGGTTTTCCACTTCTTCGCGCTCGGCCTTGCCCTTCCAAATGGCCTGCGCGAGAAGCCCCGCATCCATCTGCCGGATACGGCCCGTCATGATATTGTCCAGCACCGACATGCCATCGAACAAGGCAATGTTCTGAAAGGTCCGCGCAATGCCTTGCCGCGCCACCTGATAGGGCTTCATCGGCGGGCGCAGGCCTCCCTTGTAGAAAACCTGACCTTCCTGCGGGTTATAGAACCCGCTGATCACGTTCAGCATCGAGGATTTGCCGGCCCCGTTCGGCCCGATGATCGCGCGGATTTCGCCTTCGCGAATATCAAAACTGATATCCTTGATCGCCACCACCCCGCCAAAGCGCAGTGTGATGTTCTTCATTTCCATCACCACGCCGCCGATCTTGCGGCCATCCTCGGTGGTATACCCTTCTGAGGCATCAAGCATCTGTTCTCTCCTTCAGCCGGGGTGCGTTCATCACGGCCCGCAGGCCTTTCTTCACGAAGAAGGCCGTCAGGCCTGATGAGTGTTGCGCGCGTGATTCCATCATTCCGCCGCCACCTTGCCCGGGGCCTCCACCGGCACCACCTGCGCATCGACAATCTGCAACGTCGCGCTGATGCTGCCCTTGCGGCCATCCTCATAGGTCACTTCGGTCGTGGTGTAGATTTCACCTGACCCATCATAAAGCGCGCCCAGCAGGTCCTCGAACTTCTCGGCAATCACGTTGCGGCGTACCTTGCGCGTGCGGGTCATCTCGCCATCGTCGGCGTCCAGCTCCTTGTGCAGCACAAGGAAGCGATGCACCTGACAATGCGCCAGCATCGGATCGTCGGCGAGACTGCGGTTCACGTCCTCAACGTGTTCCTTGATCGCCTCAAGCACCTTGGGATGTCCGGCCAGTTCCTGATACGAGGCATAGCCGATGTTGTTGCGTTCGGCCCAGTTGCCCACGGCATTCAGGTCGATATTGATGAAGGCCGTGCATTGCTCACGCTGGTGACCAAAGACCACGGCTTCCAGAATGTTCGGGAAGAACTTGAGCTTGTTTTCCACATACTTGGGCGCGAACATCCGGCCATCGGCCATCTTGCCCACGTCCTTTGCGCGGTCGATGATCCGCAGGTGGCCGGTGCCTTCCTCGAAGAACCCCGCATCGCCCGTGGCGACCCAGCCGTCCGGGTCCTTGGTTTTCTTGGTGCTTTCCTCGTTCTTGTAATAATACTCGAACGTCCCCGCGCTGCGATAGAAGACCTCGCCGGTCTCGTCGATCCTGATCTCGACACCGGGGGCCGGAACACCCACCGTATCGTTGCGCACCTCGCCATCGGGTTGCACCGTGATGAAAACGCTGGCCTCGGTCTGGCCGTAAAGTTGCTTCAGGTTGATACCCAGCGAACGGTAGAATTCGAAAATCTCAGGTCCGATCGCTTCACCGGCCGTGTAACCAACCCGCACGTTGCCGAACCCAAGCGTGTCCTTGAGCGGTCCGAAAACAAACAGATTGCCCAAAGAGTATTTGAACCGGTCCCAACCACCGACGGGTTTACCGTCCAAAATGGCCGGCCCAACCTTGCGCGCATGCGCCATGAAGTGGTCGAACAGCCACTTCTTGACCCGGCCCGCATCCTCCATCCGGATCATCACGTTGGTCAACTGCGTCTCGAACACCCGCGGCGGGGCGAAGTAATAAGTCGGCCCGATCTCGCGCAGGTCGGTCTGCATCGTATCGGCGCTTTCCGGGCAGTTCACGCAGAACCCCGTCCAATAGGCCTGCCCGATGGAAAAGATGAAATCGCCCACCCACGCCATCGGCAGATAGGCCAAAACCTCATCATCCTTGTTCAGATTGTCGAACTCGGCGGAAGATTTAGACGCCTCGATGATGTTGCGGTTCGACAGGACAACGCCCTTGGGCTTGCCCGTCGTCCCCGAGGTGTAAAGCATCACGCAAATGCTGTCATAAGTCAGCTTCTCGCGCCGCGCCTTGAGGTCCTCGATAAACTCCCAATAGGCCGCGCGCCCCTGCTCCTGAATACCGGTAAAGGTGTGCAGCTTGTGGTGATCGTATTTGCGCAGGCCGCGGGGATCGACATAAATCATATGCTCGAACTGATGCAGGTCGTCCTGAATATCTATCAGTTTATCGACCTGCTCTTGGTCCTCGACGATGGCAAACCGTGCGCCACAGTGATCCATGACATAGGCCATCTCCTCGGCGGCCGCGTCTTGGTAAAGCGGCACCGGGATTGCCCCAACCGACTGTGCGGCGACCATCGACCAGTAAAAATGCGGGCGGTTCCGCCCAATCACGGCGACGAAATCGCCTTCCTTTACGCCAAGATTGATGAAACCAAGCGCAAGCGCTTCGATCTCTTTCTCGGTTTCCGCCCAGGTCCAGCATTGCCAAATGCCGTATTCCTTTTCGCGATACGCCATCTTGGATGCG
>DATFKJ010000030.1:0-3164 GCA_035268705.1 Roseovarius sp.
CGGCGGGGAGTTCTTCGTTGGGGTAGGCCACGGAAAACCGTTTTTGGTAGTTTTCGATCACCTTGGGGCGGGTGTAGCCCGGTGTGATCCAATCGCCGTAACGGGCCACGTCCATGGCCGAGACATCGCGTTCGCATTCGCCGTGGATCATCCATTGCGCCAGCATCAGGCCCACGCCGCCGCCTTGGGAGAAGCCCGCCATGACACCGCAGGCCGACCAGTAGTTGCGCAGGCCCGGCACGGGGCCGACCAGTGGGTTGCCGTCGGAGGCGAAGGTGAAGGGGCCATGGATCACGGATTTCACGCCGGCGCGTTCAAGGGCGGGGAAGCGTTTGTAGGCGAAGGTGATGCTGTCTTCGATCTTGTCGAAATCATCGGGCAAGAGTTCATGGCCGAAATTCCACGGTGTACCGTCGACCGCCCAAGGGCGGCAGGGTTGCTCGTAAAAGCCGATGCAGAGGCCGCGCCCTTCTTGCCGCAGGTAGCTTTCACCGGCGGGGTCCATGACGTGGGGGTGTTCCCCACCGGCGTCGATGATCGCGGCGATTTCAGGGACTTCCTCGGTGACGATATATTGGTGTTCCATCGGGTGGAGCGGCACGTAGACGCCTGCCATGGCCCCCACTTCGCGCGCCCAGAGGCCTGCGGCATTGACCAGATGTTCGGCGTGGATGGTGCCCTTGTCGGTCACGATATCCCATGTGCCGTCGGGACGCTGGTTGGTTTCCTGCACGTGGCAGTGGGTCTCGATGGTGGCGCCCCCCATGCGGGCGGCCTTGGCGTAGGCGTGGGTGGTGCCCGAAGGGTCGAGGTGGCCATCGAGGGGGTCGTAGAGCGCGCCAAGGATACCATCGGTGTTGGTCACTGGCGCGATCTTGGCGATTTCTTCGGGGCCGACGATTTCGGTTTCCAACCCCATGTAGCGGTGCTTGGCGCGCTCGGCCAAGAGCATATCAAAGCGGTCGCGGTTGTCAGCCAGCGTCACGCCGCCGACGTGGTGCAGCCCGCAGGAGAGACCGGTGATCTCCTCCAACTCCTTGTAAAGATTGATGGTATAGCCCTGCAATGCGGCCATGTTGGTGTCACCGTTGAGGGTGTGAAAGCCACCCGCCGCGTGCCAAGTGGAACCTGATGTCAGTTCGGAGCGTTCGATCAGCATGACATCGGACCAGCCGAGTTTCGTCAGGTGATAGAGCACGCTGCATCCGACGACACCGCCGCCGATCACGGCCACACGGGTGGTGGTTTTCATGGGAGACCTCCGTTGGTTTGTTAGCATCAGACTGTTGGTCTGGAGGAGAGGTGCATGCCAATTTGCGACAGGATGTGTCGGGATTGGGGTTTGACTTTGGCTGCGAGCGGCTTGCTAAGTACGTCTGAAAAGCTCTTTTGCGGCCTCTTTCCGGGAAAAAATTTCCTTTGACGCAAAGCGAAACATTCTGCCGCAAACAAATCGGCGACTTGTATCACTGCGACCAAGAATGTCGGGAACCGGCAATACAAGCCTCACAAGCGGCGTAAATGTGCCCTTTAGCAACAATCAAGGGACCAGAGATGAAAACCCATGCACAGGCCGTCGTGATTGGCGGGGGCGTTATCGGATGCTCGATTCTATACCACCTGACCAAGCTGGGATGGAAAGACGTGGTCCTGTTGGAGCGTGATGAGCTGACGTCGGGCAGCACGTGGCACGCGGCGGCCAATATTCACGGCTTGCATGACAGCGCCAATATCAGCCGCCTGCAACACTATACGATGAACCTGTATAAAGAGCTGGAGGCCGAGACAGGCCAAAGCTGTGGCGTGTTCCAGCCCGGCAGCCTGTATCTGGCCCAGACCGAGGCGCGCGAGCACCAATTGAAGCTACAGGCCGCCAAGGCGGAGCTTTACGGCATGAACTTTGCCGAGATCAGCCGCGAAGAAGCCGAGGAAAAGCACCCGCTGGTCAATTTCGACGGCGTCCGCTGCATCATGTGGGAGCCTGATGGCGGCAATGTGGACCCTTCGGGCGTGACCAATGCCTATGCCATGGGCGCGCGGCAGAAGGGGGCGGAGATTTACCGCTTTACCCCTGTCACCGCCACAACGCCGCAGCCCGATGGAAGCTGGATCGTGGAAACGCCCAAGGGCAATATCCAGACCGATTGGGTGATCAACGCCGCAGGCCTTTGGGGCCGCGAGGTGGCCAAGCTGGCGGGCATCGACGTGCCGCTGCAACCCACCGAGCACCAGTATTTCGTGACCGAAACCATCGCCGAGATTGACGGCATGGACCGGCGCTTGCCCTCGGTCGCGGACCGGGACGGCGAATATTACCTGCGCCAAGAGGGCAAGGGATTGCTGATTGGCGCCTATGAGCGCGACATGCGGTTTTGGGCCGAAGAGGGCACGCCGCTTGATTTCGCGCATGATCTGTTCCCCGACGATCTGGAACGGATCATGGAAAACGTGATGCGCGCCATGGACCGGGTGCCCTTGGCCGCCGAGGCGGGGATCAAGCGGGTGATCAACGGGCCGATGATCTGGTCCCCCGATAGCAACGTGATCCTTGGCCCGGTGCCGGAGTTGAAGAACTATTTCATGTGCGGCGGGATCATTCCGGGGTTCAGCCAATCGGCCGGTATGGGCCTGATGGTGGCGCAGTGGATTATCGAAGGGGAAATGCAGTATGACATGTTCCCGTGGGATATCGCGCGCTTTGGCCTGTGGGCCAATGACCGGGACTTCGTGAAGGCCAAGGTGGAGGATGTTTATGCCCACCGCTTTGCCATCCATTACCCCAACGAGGAGCGCGAGGCGGGCCGCCCGTTGCGCACGCGCCCCGTTTACGAGATGCAAAAGGAGATGGGCGCGGTCTTTGGCCTCAACTATGGTTGGGAGCATCCGCAATGGTTTGCCGACTCGCCCGGCGCACAGGACACCAACGGGTTCACGCGCCAAAACTGGTGGGGGCCTGTGGGCGAAGAATGCAAGATGCTGCGCGAGCGGGCCGGGATCATCGACATTTCCAACTTCGCCAAATACCGCGTGAAGGGGCCGGAGGCGGAAGACTGGCTTAATTCGGTCTTTGCCAACCGGATGCCGAAAAGCGTGGGCCGGTCGTGCCTGACGCCGCTGATTTCGGTGCGGGGTGGCATCGCCGGGGACGCCACGGTAACGCGGGT
>DATFKJ010000031.1:0-4526 GCA_035268705.1 Roseovarius sp.
ACACCGTGCATGGTGTGGGAATTCGGATGGGACCATGCCAGAGCGCGTAAGGCAGAAATGGCGCCCGCCCTTGGCCTTGGTCCTTGGCGGGACATTGGCGGCGGTTTTGTGCCTGCCACTTGTAGGCATCGCTTATTTCGAACTGGCGGGCAATATCCTTGGCTGGGCTGAGACGGCCTGGATGATCTTTTGGATGGCGGTGGTGGCGACCTGCGTTCTGGGCTTTCTTGTCTGGCGGTTGGTGTTGCGCCCTGTCTATGCGTTGACCGAACATGCTAAGGCGGTCAAGGCCGGGGCGCGTGATGCCCCCGTGCCGCGCCATTATGGCACCCCGGAACTGTCAGAGCTGGGCCAGGCAGTGATCGACATGGGCAGCACATTGCAGGACCGCGAGGCGGGGCTGCGCGCCTATACCAACCATGTGACCCATGAGTTGAAGTCGCCGCTGACCAGCTTGATCGCCGCGGCCGAGCTGTTGGAGGCCGAGTCCGCGCCCAAGGACCGGGAAGAACTTATCGGTACGGTGCAACGGTCGGCCTTTTCCATGCGAGACAAACTGGAGGCATTGCGCCATTTGTCCGCGGCGCGGGAGCCGGTGGGCCGTGGGCCTGCGCAACTGTCACAGGTGGTTGAGACGGTTCGCGATGAGGCCGGGATCGAAGTCACGCTGGAGGGCGAGGCGCAGGTGCCGATGGACGCCGGGGCGCTGGCCGCAATACTTGGACACCTTGCGCAGAACGCGGCGGCGCATCGCGCCACCGCCCTGCAGATCACCGCGCAGGGGCAGCGGATCAGAGTTGCAGACAATGGCCCGGGCATCGAGGACGGCAACCGCGCGCGGATATTCGCCCCGTTCTTTACCACACGACGCAATGACGGCGGGACGGGGATGGGCCTGACCATCGTGCAGACCATGCTTGGGGCGGTTGACGGGAGAATTGACCTGCTGCCGTCGGACTCGGGCGCGGTGTTCGAACTACACTTCTGAACTTGTTTTTGCAAATCACTCGCAATTATCTTGACTTAGTTGCGAGTCACTCGCATATCTTCGGCAATGCAGAAAATATGTGAGTTTAATTCCATGGATCTGACCCGCCGCCACCTTCTGGCCCTTGCAGGCGCAAGCCTTGTCGCCCGCCCCGCCCATGCGCAATCGCGCCTGTCGGTCGTGGCATCCACGGGCATGATTGCCGATGCCGCGCGGCGTGTGGGCGGAAATGCGGTTGAGGTGCGCGCCCTGATGGGGCCGGGGGTGGACCCGCATTCCTACCGACAGACGCGTAGCGACATCGTGGCCATGACGCGCGCCGATCTGGTGCTTTGGCATGGGCTATACCTTGAGGCGCAAATGGAGGAATTCCTTCTCAAGCTGGGCCGCCGGCGCAACGTGGTGGCCGTGGGCGAGACCGTGCCGCAGGCCGAATTGATCGGCCATGAGGATTACAGCGGCAAGTTTGACCCGCATGTCTGGATGGTGCCGGAATTGTGGGTGCATGTGGTACGCGCGGTGCGCGATGCGCTAGGCGATGTGGCCCCGGATCACGCCGAGGTTTTCGCGGCCAATGCTGAGGTGTACATCGCAGAGGTTAAGCGGCTGGGCGAGTATGCGCGAGGTGTTTTGCAAACCGTCCCGGAACCGGCGCGCGTCCTGCTGACCGCGCATGACGCTTTCGGCTATTTCGGGCGCGCCTATGGTTACGAGGTGCTGGGCATCCAAGGAATTTCCACGGAATCCGAGGCGGGGCTGAACCGTATTCGTACGCTTGTCGATATGCTGGTGGAGCGCAATATCGGCGCGGTCTTCGTTGAAACCTCGGTGTCAGACCGCAACATTCGCGCGCTTGCCGAAGGGGCCGCCGCCAAGGGCCATGACGTGCGCATCGGGGGCGAGTTATTCTCGGACGCGATGGGGGAACCCGGCACCTATGAAGGCACATATCTTGGGATGATCGACCATAACGCCACGGTCATTGCCGGCGCCCTTGGCGGGCAGGTGCCCACGCGCGGTATGGACGGAAAACTACGGATTGGGATGTAAGAGATGGCTTTGCGCTTGGCCCGCGAGGGCGGACACCCGAAACCGAAAGCAGACCAAAGCCATAGCCCGCTGGCCATTCGCGGCCTTACGGTCAGTTATGGCGAGAAACCGGCGATTTTCTCGGTTGATATGACTGTGGAACCTGGCGCCATGACCGCGATCATCGGCCCCAATGGGGCGGGTAAATCCACGCTTCTCAAGGCCGCCTTGGGCGTGGTGAAGCCGCTTTCCGGCACGGTAACCTGTTGGGGGGCGCCACTGGCCAAGATGCGTGCGCGTATCGCCTATATGCCGCAGCGCGCCAGCGTCGATTGGGATTTCCCGACGCGGGTGATCGACGTGGTTCTGATGGGGATGCAGCGCGAGTTGGGCCTTTTGGGTCGGGTGCGCACGTCACATCTTGAGCGCGCCATGTCTTGCCTGTCGCGGGTTGGCATGGAAGGCTTTGCCGACCGTCAGATCGGGCAACTTTCCGGTGGCCAGCAGCAGCGGGTGTTCTTGGCCCGCGCCTTGGCACAGGAGGCGGATCTGTACCTGTTGGACGAGCCCTTTGCGGGTGTCGATGCCGCCACCGAAAAGGCGATTATCGCGGTGCTGAAAGACCTCAAGGCCAAGGGCAAAACCGTGGTTGCCGTGCATCATGACCTGTCCACCGTGCGCGATTATTTCGACCGGGTGTTCCTGATCAATACCCACAAGGTGGCCGAGGGGCCGGTGGCGACGACCTTCACCGAGGACACCTTGCAATCGGCCTATGGCGGACGGTTGGCCAATCTGCCCAAGGGCGCGGTGGGCTGAGGCATGATCTGGGAGGCGCTGTTCCTGCAACTGGGCTATAACGCTACGCTGGTGACGATCGGCGCGGCGTTGCTGGGCATGGCGGCAGGGGCGACGGGGGTTTTCCTATTCCTTGGCAAACGCGCACTGGTCAGCGATGCGATCAGCCATGCCACCCTGCCCGGTGTCGGGCTGGCCTTCATCGTTATGGTTCTGCTGGGGGGGGATGGGCGGTCCCTTCCGGGGCTTTTGTTTGGCTCGGCCCTCTCGGCGGGTTTGGGCCTTTTGTGTGTCAGTTGGCTGACCCGGGCCACGCGGTTGAGCGAGGATGCCGCGATTGGCGCGGTGCTGTCGGTATTCTTTGGCTTTGGCATCGTATTGTTGACCGTTATCCAATCCATGACCGCAGGGCGACAGGCGGGGCTTGAGACCTTCCTTTTGGGATCGACCGCCGGGATGCTTTGGGATGATGCGGTGATCATCGCGCTGGGCGGTGCGGCTGTTCTGGCGCTTGTGGTGCTGTTGCGCCGGCCCATGGCGGCGGTGGCCTTTGACCCCGAATATATCGCGGCCAGCGGTGGCGACGTGCGGCGGATCGAACTGGCGATGATGGGACTGGCCATGGCGATTACCGTTGTGGGACTGAAGGTTGTGGGCCTGATCCTGATCGTTGCGCTACTGATCATCCCCGCCGTGGCGGCGCGGTTCTGGAGTGAACGGGTGGGCCGCGTCGTGGTGATAGCGGGCGCGCTTGGCGGGGCCTCGGGATGGATTGGCGCAGGCCTGTCGGCGACCGCGCCGAACCTGCCGACCGGGCCGATCATCGTTCTGGTGGCCTTTGCGCTGTTCCTTGTGTCGTTGCTTCTAGCGCCGGGGCGCGGGGTTTTGGCCGCCGCCCTGCGGCATCGCCGGTTTCAACGGCGAGTGCATTTGCGGCAGGGGTTGCTGGCCTTGGCGCAAGGCCAGCCGATTTACGAAGGTCTGACCCTGCGCCTGATGCGGGCAGCGGGGCACTTGCGCGCCGATGGGGTGGCGACCGAAACAGGCCGGGCGCAGGCCGCCCGTGCACTGTTGGATGAACGCCGCTGGCACCTGCTGCGCAGCAACCCGCGGCACGAGGCGGCAGCGGCGCGTTACGACGGCTTGACGCCTCTGGAGCGGGTGTTGACACCCGACCAGATCGAAGAATTGGACCGCGAACTAAGGCCGGAGGGGATCACGTGATGGGTGAGGAGTTCGTGGCCCTGTCTTTGCCGCCCATGCTGATTGGCATTTGTGCCGCCGTGGCCTGCGCCCTGCCCGGCAACTTTCTGTTGCTGCGGCGGCAGGCGTTGATTGGCGATGCAATCTCGCACGTGGTTTTGCCGGGAATCGTCGTCGCGTTCTTGGTGACCGGCATCATTGCCGCTTTGCCCATGATGCTGGGCGCGGGGGCGGCGGCGCTGGTGGCTGTCGCCTTGATTGAGGTGATCCGTCGCCTCGGCAAGATCGAGCCGGGGGCAGCCATGGGCGTGGTCTTTACCGCGATGTTTGCCGGCGGTGTGCTGTTGTTGGAGCAATCGGATACTTCGGATGTGCATCTGGACGTGCAGCACGCGCTTTATGGCAATCTGGAAAGCCTGATCTGGCTGGATGCCTTTGGCTGGTCGTCGCTGTTTGACTGGGCGGCCCTGAAAGGGCTACCGCCGGAACTTCCACGTATGGCGGCCAC
>DATFKJ010000032.1:0-2385 GCA_035268705.1 Roseovarius sp.
CCACGCGGCTGTCGAACCGGGGGTTTTCGGTGGTGGCCCTGTCTGGGGAATTGACGCAGGGCGAACGCTCGAACGCGTTGCAGGCGATGCGCGACGGGCGCGCGCGGGTTTGCGTGGCCACCGATGTGGCCGCCCGTGGGATTGACTTACCCAAGCTGGAGCTGGTGGTGCACGCCGAATTGCCGAGCAGCCACGAGACCCTTTTGCACCGCTCGGGTCGGACGGGACGGGCCGGGCGCAAGGGGGTGAGCGCCTTGGTGGTTGTGCCGTCTTCGCGCAAGAAGGCAGAGCGGATTTTGAAATTTGCCAAGCTGACGGCGGAGTGGGGGGCTGCGCCTTCGGCCGAGGACATCGAGGCGCGCGATCAACAGCGTATGTTGCAGAGTGACGACTGGCAGGCCGAGATCACCGAGGGAGAGCGCGCGGCGGTGGATCAATTGGTTGAGACCTTCACGCCCGAACAAATCGCAGCGGCCTACTTGCGGCATTACAAGCTGCGCCATTCCGCGCCCGAGGAGTTGGGCGCGGTTGTTGCCGGTAAGCCTGAGCAGAAAAAGCCGCGCGCGGCTTTTGGTCCAAGCGTTTGGTTTTCGCTGTCGGAAGGGCGCAATCAGGCGGCCTCGCCCCGGCATCTATTGCCGATGATCTGCAAGGCCGGGAACCTGTCAAAAGATGATATCGGGGCTATCCGCATCGCCGATGACCTGTCGTATATCGAAATCCGCGAGGCCAGTGTGCCGGGGTTCCTGGCGGCGATTGGCGAGGGCATGGTGATCGAAGGCAAAAAGCAGCTGCGACGCTTGGACAAAGCGCCGGATCTGCCCGCCTTCCGGCATAGCAAAGCTAGCCCTGCGCCCAAAGCCGGACCCGCGCCCGCCAAGTACGAGCGCAAGCCGAAGGCCGAAGGCGACGCGCCGGAGCAGCGCCGCAAGCCAAGGCATGGCGCGTCAAGTGATGCGCCGCGCAAGCGCAAACGGCCCGCCGAAGAGCGCGACCCAGAGGTGCATGCGGAGTTCAGCAAGACGCGGCATGGGGCGAAAGGCGGACAGGGCAGATCCGGCGATAGCACCAAAAAGGGTCAGGCGACCCCCTCGGGCAAGCCATCTGGCAAGCCGGGGGCAAAAAAGCCCCATCGCGGCGCGGGCAAAGGCCCGCCGCCGCCGAAAGGCAAACCGAACAGCAAGAAAAACCGGGCGCGCGCGGCGGCCAAGAAGATCGACAAGGCTGGCAACGCGAAGCCGAGGCGGCCCTGACGCGGTGAACGGCGGCCGCTTCAACTGGCCCGTTTGATTCCCATCACCCGCGCCCTTGCGCGCGGGTCACTGTCAAACAGCGCGGCCAGTTGTTCGGTCATCGCCCCGGCCAGCTGATCGACATCGGTGATCGTCACCGCGCGGTCGTAATAGCGCGTCACGTCATGGCCGATGCCGATGGCCAAAAGCTCCACCTGTTTGCGGCGTTCGACCATGTCGATCACGTCGCGCAGGTGTTTTTCAAGGTAGTTGGCCGGGTTCACCGACAGGGTGCTGTCATCCACCGGCGCGCCATCCGAGATCACCATCAGGATCTTGCGCGCCTCTTTGCGATTGATCAGCCGTTTGTGCGCCCATTCCAGCGCCTCGCCGTCGATGTTTTCCTTGAGCAACCCTTCCTTCATCATCAGGCCAAGGTTGTCGCGGGTGCGCCGCATCGGCGCGTCGGCGGATTTATAGATGATATGGCGCAGGTCATTGAGCCGCCCGGGCAATTGCGGGCGGCCTTCACCCAGCCATGCCTCGCGGCTTTGGCCGCCTTTCCATGCGCGGGTGGTGAAGCCCAAAACCTCGACCTTCACGCTGCACCGCTCCAGCGTGCGGGCCAGAACATCGGCACAGATCGCGGCGATGGAAATCGGCCGCCCCCGCATGGAGCCGGAATTGTCCAACAGAAGAGTCACCACGGTATCGCGGAACTCGGTATCCTTTTCCACCTTGAAGCTGAGCGGGGTGGTGGGGTTGGCCACCACGCGCGCCAGCCGCCCGGCATCCAGAACGCCCTCTTCCTTGTCGAACTCCCACGAGCGGTTCTGCTGCGCCTGAAGGCGGCGTTGCAACTTGTTCGCCAGTCGGCTGACCGCGCCTTTCAGCGGATCGAGTTGTTGGTCGAGATAGGCGCGCAGTCGTTCCAATTCCACAGGCTCAGCCAAATCCTCGGCGCGAATCTCCTCGTCGAAATCCGTGGAATAGACGATATAGTCCGGGTCGGCCTCGGAAATCGGGGCGGGCGCGGGAGGCTCCATCGGGGCCTCGCCTTCGGGGAGTTCGGTTTCCTCGCCCATGTCCTCGTCGGCCATGTCGTCCATCGACACCTGGGCTTGGCTCGCGTCTTGCTGTTCGTCCTGGCTGC
>DATFKJ010000033.1:0-4943 GCA_035268705.1 Roseovarius sp.
ATCCGGACATCATCGGCGCTTTCGTCGCGAATATCAGCGAGGATCGGCACCTTCTTGGTCTGGATCACCTCGGCGATCTTCTCGATCAGCTTGGATTTCTGCACCTGATAGGGAATCTCGGTGACGACCACCTGCCATTGCCCGCGGCCAAGGTCCTCGACCTCCCATTTGCACCGCAAGCGGAAGGCCCCGCGCCCAGTGCGATAGGCCTGCGCGATGTTTTCTTGCGGCTCCACGATGACGCCGCCAGTGGGGAAATCAGGGCCGGGAATGTAATTCAGCAGTGTGTCGTCGCGGGCATCAGGGGTCTTGATCAGGTGCAGGCAGGCATCGACCAATTCACCGATGTTATGCGGCGGAATATTGGTGGCCATCCCCACGGCGATCCCGCTTGACCCATTGGCCAGCAGGTTCGGGAAAGACGCCGGCAGAACCGCCGGTTCGGTCAGCGTCCCGTCATAGTTTTCCCGGAAATCCACCGCGTTTTCGTTCAGACCCTGCAACATCGCCTCGGCCACGGCGGTCATCCGCGCCTCGGTGTATCGGCTGGCCGCCGGGTTGTCGCCGTCGATATTGCCGAAATTGCCCTGCCCGTCGACCAGTGGATAGCGCACCGCGAAATCCTGCGCCAAGCGGGCCATGGCATCGTAAATCGCCGCGTCCCCGTGTGGGTGATAGTTGCCCATCACGTCGCCGCTGATCTTGGCGGATTTGCGGAAGCCCCCGGTGCTGGACAGCTTCAATTCGCGCATCGCGAAGAGAATACGCCGATGCACGGGTTTCAGCCCGTCGCGCGCATCGGGCAGCGCGCGGTGCATGATCGTGCTCAGGGCATAGGTCAGGTACCGCTCGCCAATCGCGCGGCGTAGCGGTTCCGACACAGCCTCGGGGCCGATATTGGGGTCGTCCAGCAAATCACTCATAGATGCTGTGATACCGCCCCCACGAATCCAGGTAAAGCGGATTGGAGGGAAAGAACCTGCCTTTTCCCATGAAGTGAAAGGACGAATCGTGTAAGTTATACGCCTAGAGTTTTTTTGTGTGTATCCGGGGGGACGCGCGATGTGGCGCCTTATTGTTATCAGCTTTGCCTTTTTAGGCTTTTCTTTCTACGAATTGAGCGGCGGGGCCGATTACAAGCCTGCGACGAACTCCATTCAGGCGCGCGCGCAACTGAACAACGAGCGCCCCAAGATGCGCCCGGCGAAAGTTGCCGTAACCCGATTGGCCGAAAACGGCGCGCCCTTCGCGGAAGAAACAGTTACCCGTTCCATTAACTCTCTGTCTGACCTCGATTTGTCGAACGGGCAACGTTTTGAGATTCGTCTGGCGCGGGTTGATGCCCCTGCCGCGACCAAGCCCCCAGAAGTGACCAAGGCCATCGCCAAAACCAAACCCGTGGCCGAAGCCTCCGAAACCACCCTGCCCGACCATGTTGCCAAGGCCGTGGCCGCGGCAAGCCTGTCGGGCGCGGCTTCCGATGCCGGGGACGCCCAGAGTGCGAAGGACAGCCGCCGCGTCACCGGCACCGTCGTCAATATGCGTGGCGGCCCCGGCACGCAGTACGACCGCATCGCCAAACTTCGCAAGAACGACGAGGTCATCGTCCTGCAAGACCCCGGTACCGGGTGGATCAAGCTACGGGTGGTGGAAACCGGTCGCGTCGGCTGGATGGCTGATTGGCTTGTCACCGCCGCAAACTGATTGCATCACGCCCGGGGGCAGGCCATAGCTTGCCCCATGAGCGCGAAAACCATCCTGATCACCGGCTGTTCCACCGGCATCGGCTATGACGCGGCCCATGGGCTGCGCGCCCGCGGCTGGCGCGTGTTCGCCGCCTGCCGCAAGGCGGAGGACTGCGACCGTCTGCGCACCGAGGGCTTCGACAGCCCCCGCATGGACTACAACGACGAAGACAGCCTGCGCGACGGGCTGGCCGAAGTTCTTGAGGCCACCGGCGGCACGCTGGATGCGCTCTTCAACAACGGCGCCTACGCCATCCCCGGCCCGGTCGAAGACATGCCCACCGAGGCCCTGCGTACCATCTTTCAATCCAACCTGATCGGCTGGCACGACCTGACGCGCCAAACCCTCCCGGTGATGCGCGCCCAAGGGCATGGCCGCATCGTGCAATGCTCCTCGGTTCTGGGCTTGATTTCGATGAAATGGCGGGGCGCATATGTCTCTACCAAATTCGCCCTCGAAGGCCTTAGCGACGCCCTGCGCCTTGAGATGGCCGGCACCGGCATCAAGGTCTCGATCATCGACCCCGGCCCGATCGAGACCGATTTCCGCAAAAACGCCATCAAGGAATTCGAACGTTGGATCGACTGGGAAAATTCACCGCGCGCCGATCAATACCGCGACAGCCTTCTTGATCAACTCTACGAAGGCAGCAGTGGCGGCCCGCAATGGCCCGCTTCTGCCGTGACCCGCAAATTGATCCACGCCTTGGAGCACCCTCGCCCCAAGCCCCGCTACTATGTCACCACGCCCACCTATCTCATGGGGGTCGCCCGACGTATCCTGCCGACCCGCACATTGGATTGGCTGGTGTCGAAGGGGTAAAAGCCCCGCGTCATAATTTCCCTTTCGCTTTTTGGCGCATAGGTTCTAGATGACGCGTGACAAACAAAAAGGACGCCCACAATGATGAACGATCCCGTATTCCTAGTGGCCGCTGCCGCCATGCTGGCGGTCGTGGTGATCCTTGCCATCGGGGTCAGCCACTTCGGCAAGGGCGATATCGAATCCGCCAAGAAATCCAACCGCATGATGAAATGGCGGATCATCATGCAGTTCGTGGCAGTCTGCCTCATTCTCTTCTTTCTCTGGTTCCGCTCGGGGGGTTAAACCATGGTCGTACTCAATAAAATCTACACGAAAACCGGTGATCACGGTGAAACCGCACTTGGCAATGGCGCGCGCGTGGCCAAGCATTCCATGCGGGTCACCGCCTATGGCACCGTCGACGAGGTGAACGCCACCGCGGGCCTTGCACGCCAACACGCCACGGGTGAGACTGACGAGGCCTTGGCCCGCATCCAGAACGATCTATTCGATCTGGGTGCTGACCTCTGCCGCCCCGACATGGAAAAGGATGCCGAGGCGGAATATACCCCGCTGCGCATCACCGACACGCAAGTCGCCCGTCTCGAATCCGAAATCGACGCGATGAACGCTGCCCTTGAACCGCTGCGCAGCTTCATCTTGCCGGGCGGCACGGCGCTCGCCGCACAGCTTCACATGTGCCGCACCGTTTCGCGCCGGGCCGAACGTCTTTCGGTGGAACTGGCCACCATGGAACAGGTGAACCCGGCGGCGGTGAAATACCTCAACCGCCTGTCCGACTGGTTCTTCGTGGCCTCACGGGTATCGAACGACAACGGAAAGGGCGATGTCCTGTGGCAACCCGGCGCGAACCGTTGAGTGATCACTCATCCCGACACATTCTTGAAAGAATCTTGCGATCAAACCGGAAACGCGACGTCGCAAGACGGTAACGTGACGATTTTGCCCTGTTTCGCGATGTAACAAGGCTATATCAACACTCAAGAGAGCTTTGGGAGAGTCGCATCGCGGCTCTCCGTCAATTTGAGGGAGACCATGCCAATGAAGGTTCTAGTGCCTGTCAAACGCGTGATCGACTATAACGTGAAGGTCCGCGTCAAGGCGGACGGCAGCGGTGTCGATCTTGCCAATGTCAAAATGTCGATGAACCCCTTCGACGAGATTGCCGTCGAAGAGGCCATTCGCCTGAAAGAGGCCGGCAAGGCCGACGAAGTGATCGCCGTATCCATCGGCGTCAAGCAAAGCCAGGAAACCCTGCGCACCGCGCTTGCCATGGGGGCCGATCGCGCGATCCTCGTGGAAGCCGCCGATGACGTGCATACCGATATCGAGCCTCTGGCCGTCGCCAAGATCCTTGCCGCCATCGTCAAGGAAGAAGAGCCGGGCCTCGTGCTCTGCGGCAAACAGGCGATCGACAACGACATGAACGCCACCGGGCAGATGCTCTCGGCGCTTCTGGGCTGGTCTCAGGCCATGTACGCCAACAACGTGGATGTCGAAGGCGACCACGCCGTTGTCACCCGCGAAGTTGATGGCGGTCTGCAAACCATCAAGGTCAAGATGCCCACCATCATCTCGACCGACCTGCGTTTGAACGAGCCGCGCTATGCCTCGTTGCCGAATATCATGAAGGCCAAGAAAAAGCCGCTGGATGAGAAAACCGCCGCCGACTACGGCGTCGACGTCAGCCCGCGTCTTGAAATCGTCAAGACCGACGAACCCGAGGCCCGCAAGGCCGGTGAAATCGTCGGCTCGGTGGACGAGCTGGTTGCCAAACTCAAAGAAGCGGGGGCCGTGTAATGTCTGTTCTTCTCATTGCTGAAGTCAATGACGGCGCTCTGGCCGTTGATGCGACCGCCAAGGCCGTGACCGCTGCGTCGAAAATTGGCGACGTGACCGTTCTCTGCGCCGGGGCGACCTGCTCGGGTGCCGCCGACGAAGCCGCGAAAATCGACGGCGTATCAAAAGTGCTCTGCGCCGAGGATGACCTTTACGGTCACCGCTTGGCCGAGCCTGTGTCCGCACTGATCGCCTCGATGGCGGGCGACTACAGCCACATCGTCGCCCCGGCCACCACCGACGCCAAGAACATCCTGCCCCGCGTTGCGGCGCTTCTGGATGTCATGGTGCTGACCGATGTGTCGGGTGTTGTCGATGGCGATACGTTCGAGCGTCCGATCTACGCGGGCAACGCCGTGCAGACCGTGAAGTCGAAAGACGCCAAGAAGGTCATCAGCTTCCGGACCTCCACTTTTGACGCCGCTGGCATGGGTGGCTCGGCCTCGGTCGAATCCATCGGCGCAGGCGACAACCCCGGCCTGTCGGAATGGGTCAAAGACAAGGTGGCCGAATCCGATCGCCCTGACCTGACC
>DATFKJ010000034.1:0-3282 GCA_035268705.1 Roseovarius sp.
GATCTGCAAGGCTCAGAAGAGGCCACAGTCGCTGGCTTTCTCATGCGCCACCCCGAACACCGCCACGTCGCCCGCCGCGCGCAAATCGCCGGTCGCCTGCCCTATGCAGAGATCCGCGACAACACCATCGACGCCAGCGTCATGCCCATCGACATGCTGCGATTGAAGCTCAGTTTCTTTGGCGCTTGCCACTTCGATCCGCGCTCGGATCGCTGGGTGCGGATCAACATGTACCAACATGCCCCCTTCCCGCATGAACTTGGCGAACGCTCGGGCGATGACTGGGCTTACCCCTTTCTGAAAGGCGGTATCGTATGAGTTGGTCTTTGAACGAAATCGAAACCCTCTCGCGCAAGGCCGCCCGCGGCGCAGGGCTAAGCTGGGGCTTGGCGGAAGAAGCCGGCAAAGCCGCCCGCTGGCTGACCGCCGCGGGGCTGCCGGGGCCGCAAGTGCTGGCCGATCTGCTGACCCGCAACGACGGGGCCGATTACGAAACCCTCTGCCCGATGGAAGCTGATGAGGGCCGATGGGTGGCGCGCGGCGGCACCCTTTGCCCGCTGATCTCGGGCGCGGTGCTGTGCGACAATGCCCAGCGCCTTGGCACGGGCGACCTCACGCTGGGCCGCACCGCCGCGCCGATGCTGCTTTTGCCCTACCTCGACGCCGCCGCCCGCCAATGCGGCTCGTCCCTCACCGTGCGCTGGAACGGCACCACCGTGACCTTGGGGAATGACGCGCAAGCCATGGGCGACAGCCTCGATACCCCCATGGCAGACCAAATCACCATCGCCTCCAGCACCGCAGAGAAGGCCGCAAACCCTCTGCCACAGCACAATCGCGGCGACATGCCCGCCAACGTGGCCCAATGCCTCAAAGCCTTCGCCGAACGCACCTATGCCCCCGAAACCGAGGAAAGCCGCCTGTCTGGCGCCGGTGCAGGGCTTACCGACAACGACTGAACGACCAACAAGGCCTTTCGAAAGGCCTTGCCAAAGCGCCTTGCAAGGCGCTTGTCCAAGCGGTTTCGAAACCGCTTTTCCCAAGGATTTTCGAAAATCCTTGGCCCATTGCCCCCGGTCAATCCCGAAATTGTGACCGTGTTTCGCGCCCTGTCGTGTTAGCATAAGAGAAAGGCGGGTCTTCCGCCGTTGCCAAGTCCCGCCGCAACCTGCCCGGGCCGAGCCTTGCGCTCAGCCCGCCGGATAACGGAGGGAACTATGGTCAAAACAATCGGCAATCCACTGTCCTGGGCCGCGCAGGGCCTTTCGGGTGCGGGCCACATGGTCGGCGACGCCACCGATGCGCTTCGGGGCGAGGTCACCCAACCACCCGAGGTCAACACCCTGACACAAGACGACCTGCGCCTTGCACTCCGCAAGGGCTACGAGGATTTCAAACGCTTTCGCAGCGATGTGATGTTCCTGGTGATCATCTATCCGATCATCGGCATCTGTCTCTCGGTCATCGCCTTCAACGAGGCGCTGTTGCCGATGCTCTTTCCGCTCGGGGCCGGGTTCCTTTTATTGGGGCCCATCGCCGCCGTCGGGCTCTATGAAATGAGCCGCCGGGGCGAGCGCGATGACGACGTCGGCTGGGGCGCGGCGCTTTCGGTACTCAAGGCCCGGAACGTCGGCCCGATCCTCGTGATGGCGCTCTATCTCCTCGGTCTCTTCCTGCTGTGGATCCTCGCAGCCATGCAGATTTATCAATGGACTCTCGGACCACAGCCCCCGGAAAGCGGCGGGCAGTTTGTCCTTGATGTTGCGACCACCGGCGCGGGCTGGATCATGGTTATCGTGGGCATGTCGGTGGGGGCCGTCTTTGCCGCGGTCGTTCTGGCCATCAGCCTGACAACCCTGCCCATGCTGATTGATCAGCGCGTCGGGCTCGTGGTGGCGGTGGTCACCTCGCTCAAGGTCGCCCGGAAAAATCCCGTGACCGTCGCGACATGGGGCTTCATCGTGGCCGCACTCATGTTGCTGGGTACGCTGCCCGTTTTCCTTGGGCTCGTTATCGTGCTGCCAATCCTCGGCCATGCCACTTGGTACATCTACCGGACCGCTGTCCCGCGTAGTTAACGAAAAAGGCCGGGGCGTCACGCGCCCGGCCCTCCCGATAAAGACCACTTCGCTCAGAATTGCCAAAGCGCCGGCACAAAGCGATGGGCATCGCCATCGCGCTGGACATGCCCCACGCCCGGGAACGGGAAGTGATAGCCCAGGATGGCGATACGATCCTCGGCGCACATATCCAGCAATCGCTTGCGCGTCGCCACCGTCTGCTCGCCATCGCTGTCGAACCCGTTGTACCATTCGGGGTGTGCGAAATTGGTATAGGCGTGGGTCATGCAATCCCCCAGCGCGATCAGGCTCTGATCGCCGCTATCCACCCGCAGGGCCATATGCCCCGGTGTATGGCCCGGCGTGTCGATCATGGTCAGCCCCGGCACCACCTCATGGCCATCCTTCACCAATGTCCACTCCGCGCCGGCCACTTCGATGGAATTGACGGCACCCAGCACGAATTGCTGGTCCTCGGCGGGCACACGATCCACAAGACCATCCTGCATCCAATAGCCATGCTCGGCCTCACCGATGAGGTATTCGGCATCCGGGATGATGGCCTCGTCGAACCCATCGCGAATACCCCAGATATGATCGGGGTGGGCATGGGTAATCACCACGTGGGTGATCGCATAGGGATCAATCCCCGCCGCTTCCAAGTTACCCATCAGCTTGCCAGCGTTCTCCATGAACCGGTTGCCAGATCCGACATCGACCAGAACGCGTGCATCGCCCACTTCCACGTACAGGTGGTTGGTATGCGAATAGCCCAGTTCCGGCGACAGGAAATGCCGCTTGAGGAAGGCCTGAACCTCATCGGGGTCGGCATTCACGCCCAGACCACTGGTCGGCAAGCGGAAATACCCATCGGAGACCACGGTCACCCGCGCATCCCCGACCGAGAACTTGAAATGCGAGGGGTTGCCACCCTCCGGCGCGCCCAACTCGGCCCGGGCCGACAATGGCATGGCAAAGGCCGGGGCCGCGGCGGCCATCTTGAACAGGTCACGGCGCGTGGGTTTGAACAGGCTCATGGTTTCCCTCCCTTAGGTGATTTTTCCCAAGGATAGGGGCCACGCCCGATTACGCAATATGTTTCGTGAATATGTTTTGCGGCAAGGCAAAGCCTCGCCGCACTAAAGCGTTCCACCTTTAACCTGAAACATCAGCAAAGGGCCGAACGCGTGCAACCATTGAGCGGAGCACTGCGTTTCGCGAA
>DATFKJ010000035.1:0-3243 GCA_035268705.1 Roseovarius sp.
ATCCGCTATTACAGCGTGATCTACGACCTTGTGGATGACGTGAAGGCGGCCGCCAGCGGCCTGTTGGGGGCCGAGATTCGCGAAAAGTTCATCGGTTACGCCGAAATCCGCGAGGTTTTCAAGGTCACCGGCGTTGGCAAAGTGGCTGGTTGTCTGGTCACCGAAGGCATTGCGCGCCGCTCCGCCGGTGTGCGTTTGCTGCGCGACGATGTGGTGATCCACGAAGGCACGCTCAAGACCCTCAAGCGCTTCAAGGACGAAGTCAGCGAAGTACAGTCGGGTCAGGAATGCGGCATGGCGTTTGAGAACTACGAGGATATTCGTCCCGGCGATGTCATCGAGATTTTCGAGCGTGAAGAGATTGAGCGCAAACTCGACTGACCCAAGCCGAACCTTGAATAACGAAGGGGGCCAAGCGGCCCCCTTTTTCGTGCCTAAAGCGTTCCGCCTTCAACCTGAGACATCAGCGAAAGACGGAACGCGTGCAACAATTGAGCGGAGCACTGCGTTTCGCAAAAATCTGTGATTCAGGTCTTTTGCGAAACACTTTATTCGGCAATCCGGGGTCGCCCGCTGGCTTCGACCGTGATTGTCGCCTCAAGAAAGACGTCGCGCGTCTCGGCCTGCGCCGATTTGATGTCCTTTGACACGGTCACATGAACATCCGACGCGCCTGCCGCCTCGGCATCGCTGCGCGCTTCTGCCTCCAGAATGCTGTGCAGGGTCTCCATGGCCTCCTCGACTTTGGTAAAATCCTTGGGGTCCTCATCGGTATGAACCCGGAATTTGCCTTCGGCGGGGCAGGTCACCGTGCCGGTTCGCCGGATGGTCACCCTTCCCACAACCGCGCCAATGGCATTGGCCACGCCCGCGTGTTCGGGCAGGATCATCTGACAGCCAAGCCGCGCCCCCACAGTCGGATAATAACTTGGGGCCGAGGCTCCGAGCCCCACAACAGGCACGTTCAGCCCGGTTTCAATCCGTACCAAGCCGCGATGCCCGTCCAGCCCGCGTTGCATCAGAACATGCCGTGCCAGTTCGGTAGGTGGCAGGCCGAAACCTGTCTCTTCTTCGGCAAAAGCAGTCTCTAACAAGGCCAAACTCGTCTGGTGCGTCAGTTGATCGACGATCATCTGCGCCATCTCATGCGGGTCGGGGCAAAGCCGTGTCCCCGCCCCCGTTCGCTTGCGCCCGATCAGTTCCAGCGCTTTATACGCAGCCTCGGCATCCCATGCGTCCAACCGCCCAAGAACATGCGCCGCGTCCGAGGGCGTCACGCCCGAGACCTGCACCAGCCCCCGCGCCACCAAGCGTTTCAGGGCCGCCGCTTCCATACGGGTCTTTAGAACTTTACCTAGCGGCTGCACCGCCTCGCCAATCCGTTCCAAAAGCGCGGCATCACGGGCTTGCAGGCCCCCGGCCTCGATCCACGGCACGGCGCGCACGAACCGCGTGTCATACTCCCCCGGCGCGGTGTTGCGCAGTTGCTCATCCAGCATGTCATGCACCACGCCCGGGGCTTCCTGCGCCATCAGGCTTACCGGCACCACACGGCGAGGGCCAAGCGTGACCCCACCTTGCAGCCCCTCGTCATTGACATGCACCTTGCTGTCACCGCCAAGGCCCGTGGTGCGCATCGCCACGGCCTCGACCATGGTGCGCCACGGACCCACTTGTGCGCCGGCCGGGTCGATCATCGGCCGCCCATCGCGCAGCACGGCCACATCCGTCGTCGTCCCGCCAATATCGGAAACAAGCGCATGATCCGCCCCGGTCATCCAGCGCGCGCCGACGATGCTCGCCGCCGGGCCGCTCAGGATGGTCTCAATGGGCTTTTCCCTTGCCTGTTGTGCCGAAATCAGCGCGCCATCGCCGCGCACCACCATCAAGGGCGCCTTGATTCCCAAATCCCGCAGCTTGCCCTCGGCCTTTTCGATTAGCCGCGCAATCATCCCGATGAGCCGCGCATTGAGCAGCGCCGTCAGCGCCCTTTTGGGCCCATTCAGCTTTGCCGACAGGTGATGGGAACAGGACACAGGCCGCCCCGTCACCTCGCGGATCACCTCCGCCACGCGCTGTTCATGCGCAGGGTTTCGCGTGGCGAATTGGCTGGCCACGGCATAGGCCGAGGCTTCAGGTTCAGTCTCTAACCAAGCCAAAAGCACCGATTCATCCAGTGGCGCAGCTTCGGTTCCGGCGTGGCTATGCCCTCCCTTGATCACCAGCGCCGGGTCGCCCGACAGCACCTCTTGCAAGCCATGTGCGGCCAGATCGCCCTCCCGAAAGCCGACATAAACCAACCCGGCCCGCCCGCCTTGCCCTTCGACAAGCGCATTGGTGGCCAGCGTGGTGGAAAGCGAGGCCATGCCGATCTCCGCTACATCGGCGCCGCTGGCCTGCAAGACAGCCTCCACCGCCTTGCCGATCCCTTCAGACAGGTCATGCCGCGTGGTCAGGGATTTGGCGCTTGCCACGACATCCCGCTCGTCGCGGATCAACACCGCGTCGGTGTAGGTGCCCCCGGTATCCACCCCCAACAGCAAAGCCATGCGCGTCACTCCTCATCACGTTCTGCATGGGTTTAGCGGTTTTGAGGGTCTATTCCATCCCGTTTGCGTCACGGTGCAGTCGCTTGACCGCCCACCGCGCGGCGTCGGCCACTGTGGCGTCCGGATCGTCGCACAATCCCTGCGCCACGCTCAGTAGGCTTTGATCCTGTGAATTGCCAATCGCATAAAGCACATTCCGCACGAACCTGTCCCGCCCGATCCGCTTGATCGGGCTGCCGGAAAACCGCGCGCGAAAGCCGGCATCATCCAGCGCGGCCAGTTCCGCCAGCTTGGGGGCCTTCAAATCCTCCCGCGCGTGATACTTCACCTCGCGTGCTTCTTGGGCAAACTTGTTCCACGGGCACACCGCCAGACAATCGTCGCAGCCATAAATCCGGTTGCCCATCTTGGCGCGCAACTCTTCGTTCACCGGCCCTCTATGTTCAATCGTCAGATATGAAATGCACCGCCGCGCATCCAACTGGTAAGGCGCTGGAAACGCCTCGGTAGGGCAAATATCCAAACAGGCCCGGCATGACCCACAATGATCCATTTCCGCTGGATCAGTCTCTATTTCCAGCGTCGTAAAGACCGACCCGATGAAAAACCAACTGCCCAGCTGACGGCTCACCAGATTGGTATGCTTGCCTTGCCATCCAAGCCCCGCGGCCTGCCCCAAAGGCTTTTCCGGCAC
>DATFKJ010000036.1:0-6211 GCA_035268705.1 Roseovarius sp.
GCCTTCGCCGAGTTTCGAACGGCAATGGGGCGAGGCGGGCAAATGGCCTGCCTCATGCTGGATGCTGTCCTTTGGCTGGGCTTTTCGTGGATCGTTGTCGTCACCTCATCGCGGGTGGTCGCCAACTCGGCCTCGAACTTCCAGATCATGTTGGGCACCGACAACGTCATGCAATGGTGGTTCCTGATCGCGGTTCCACTGGCCTTCACCATGCTGGTGGCGCGGGTTCTTGAAAACCTCATCATCGACGTTCGCAACTTCCGTTCGGGTGAGCCCTTGATCAAACAAGCCGTGATCGGGGGTGACGCATGAGCGATGCAACCATCATCACCGCCATTTCGATTGGCGTCACGATCCTGTTCATGCTCGGTGTGCCGGTCTTTCTGGTCATCGGCTACTGGGTCATCGGCATGTCGTTTCTAATGAGCCTGCCGCTCGACAATATCGGCGCGGCGCTGGCGGATGTCTTTACCGATGGCTTCGCGCTTCTCGCGATGCCGCTTTTCATCCTGACGGGTGACCTCATCAATCGGTCCGGCATCGCCCGGCGTTTGTCGGACTTCGCCTACGCCTGCCTTGGTTGGATCAGGGGTGGGCTGGCCATGGCCTCGCTTGGGGCCTGCGGGCTGTTCGCGGCGATCTCGGGGTCAAACTCGGCCACCACGGCCACAATCGGCTCCATGCTGCACCCTGAAATGGTCAAAGGCGGCTATGACGAACGCTTTTCGGCGGCCACGGCGGCGGCCGGGGGGACGGTGGGCATCATCATTCCGCCCTCCATCATCTTCATCGTCTACGGGTTCCTCCTCAACCTCCCGATTTCGGACCTGTTCGTCGCCGGGATCATCCCCGGGGCGCTGATGGTGGGTGGCATGATGTTTGCCTGCTTCCTTATATGTTGGCGCAACGGCTGGGGCTACCTCATCGCCCTCAGCCCGCTGCGCGTGATCAAGACTGCCCTCGGCGCATGGCTGGGCTTCTTCGCCATCGGCCTTGTCCTCTGGGGCATCTACACCGGCAAATTCTCACCCACCGAAGCGGCGGGTGTGACTGTCGGTTTCTGCGTCATCGTCGGCTTCCTCTGCTTGCCCATCCATAAGTTGATGGGCGGAAAGAAAGATGCCGACATCTCGGAAAAATCCGTGGCCAGCATGTTGGTGGTCCAAGGCTTTAGCCCAATCGAGTTGCCCTCGATCACCATGCGCTCGGCCCAGATCACGGGCATTCTTGCGCCGCTCATCGCGGTCTCTGTGGTGATGCAGCAAATCCTGTCAGTCTTGGGCGCACAGGAGGCGATCGGCGGTTTCGTCACCTCCATGGGTGGCTACCACGCGGTGCTGTTCACGGCGATGGCCATTGTCTTCGTGTCCGGCATGGTTCTGGAAAGCCTGCCGGTCACCATTATCCTTGCGCCGATCCTTGCCCCCATTGCCCATGAGGTCGGGGTCGAACCGGTGCAATTCGCCGTTGTCTTCCTCGTTGGGGCCTCCATCGGCTTCATCACGCCACCCTATGGCCTCAACCTTTACGTGGCTTCGGGGGTGACGGGTGTCCCGTATTTCAGGCTTTTGAAGTACACTGTGCCTTATTTGGTCGCATTGATCTCGGTCTGGCTTGTGGTGGCCCTCGTCCCTGAGCTATCGACGGCGTTGCTACCGAACAGATAACCAAGGGTGATGCATGTACGGGGAAAAATCGGAAACCATACCAACCAATCTCAGGTTGCTCTTGGTGATCGAAGAAATCGCCCGCGCGGGCGTTCCCATCACGCCGACCGAGGTCAATGCGCACCTCGGTCTGCCCAAACCCACCATTCACCGCCTGTTCAGTACGCTGGAGGAGGAAGGCTTCCTCCAGCGTGATCTCGACGGGCGGACATACTCTCCCGGCCCACGCCTGCGCACCATGGCGGGGGGGGTTCTGTCATCACTGCGTATCCGGACCGCGCGGCAGGCCATTCTCAAACGCCTCAGCCGCAGGATCGGCGAGACCTGCAACATCGCCCTGCCGGATCGTGATGCCATGATCTACCTTGAACGGGTCGAAACCGAATGGCCTTTGCGTATCCAGCTTCCCATCGGCACACGGGTGCCGTTCTACTGCACCGCCAGCGGCAAGATGTACCTCAGCACACTGGCCCGCAACCACGTGGTCAAATACCTCGAGTCCACCAAGCTTGAGGCGCGTACGCCCAACACCCTGACTGATCACGATGCCCTTCTGGACGAGGTGCGGGACATCCGCAAACAAGGCTATTCGCTCGACCGCGAGGAATTCATGCCAGATATGATCGCCTTGGCGGTGCCCATTCTCGACGTCAACGACCGGCTCATGGCGACCTTGGCCTTCCACGCACCCACGCAGCGTGTGAAAATCGAAGAGGCGCTTGAATACCTCGATGATATGCGCGCGGCCTCGCGCGATCTGTCGCAACTCGTCTCCGGCTCGGACGACGGATAGGCCGCGCCTGTAGAAAATGCTTTAACGCCGCGCTGCATGGGTCATTATACTGTCCATGACCCTGTTTCGCTCGCTCTTCCAATCGGTTCGCATGCGCCTGCTGGTGATCGCGCTTTTGCCGATGCTGGTGCTTATGCCCTTGCTGCTCGGCAGCGCGATGGTCCGTTGGACCGGTCGGGTGGACGACCTTCTGATCACCAAGGTCAATGGCGATCTGACCATTGCCGATCAATACCTGCAACGCCTGTTGGAAAACTCGGGCGAGCGTCTGGACGCCTTTGCCAAATCCGCCGCTCTGCGCGACGTGATGGACCGTCCCGCCGCCCGTCGTGCCCGACTGCGTGAACAGCGCCGCGCGCTGGGCCTCGATTTCCTCTATCTCACCAATGGCACCGCCCGTGCCGATGGTTTGCAGCCCACCGATTGGCCCGTGGTCCAATCCGCTCTGGACAAGGGGGAATGGGGCAGCGTGGTGGACATCATGGACCAAGAAACCCTCACCGCCCTCGATCTCGGTCTTGGTCAGCAAGCCGCAATCCAACTTGTGCCAACCCGCGCCGCCGTGCCCACCACCCGTACAATCGAAGACCGTGGCATGGTGATCCACTCCGCAGCCCCCGTCACGCTGCCCGATGGCCGGGCCGGCGCGCTTGTGGGCGGCCTGCTTCTCAACCGCAACCTCGACTTCATCGACACCATCAACAACCTCGTTTACCGCGATCAAAGCCTGCCCGACGGCAGCCAAGGGACCGCCACGCTCTTTCTTGAAGATGTGCGCGTTTCCACCAACGTGCGCCTCTTTGAAGATGTGCGCGCGCTGGGCACCCGGGTTTCCGCCGAGGTCCGCGCACGGGTGCTGGAAGAGGGGCGCACATGGCTCGACCGCGCCTTCGTGGTGAATGACTGGTACATCTCGGCCTACCAACCCATCACCGACAGCTTCGGCAAGCGCGTCGGCATGCTCTACGTCGGATTTCTCGAAACCCCCTTCCGCGAGGCCAAGACACGCTCGGCCCTGACCATGGGCCTGATCTTCGTGGCCATCGCGGGGCTTTCGATTCCGATCTTCCTGCGCTGGGCCGGACGCATCTTCGGCCCGCTGGAATCCATGACCAAGACCATCGCGCGCGTCGAAGACGGTGACCTGACCGCCCGCAACGGCCCCACCGGTGACAGCGGTGAGATCGCCCAAGTCGCGGGCCACCTCGACGACCTGCTCGATCAGGTGCAGGAACGCGACAAACAGTTGCGCGACTGGGCTGAAAGCCTTGAACTCAAGGTCGAAGAACGCACCCAAGACCTGCGCGAGGCCAATCGCAAACTCGAAGACACCACCGAACAACTCATCATGTCGGAAAAACTCGCCACCGTGGGCGAGATCACCGCCAGCGTCGCCCACGAGATCAACAATCCCGTGGCCGTGATCCAAGGCAATCTCGATGTCGCCCGTAGCCTTCTGGCCGAAGCCGAGGCAGAGAAGGTCAAGACCGAGTTCAACCTGATCGACGATCAGGTCTATCGCATCGGGGCCATTGTCTCGAAACTCCTGCAATTCGCCCGCCCCGAGGAATACTCGGGCGAAGACGCCGTGACCTGTCCCGCCGATGTGGTCCGCGATTGCCTCGTCCTCACGGCGCACCAGACCGAAAAGGCTGGCGTCACCGTGTCCACCGATCTGCAAAGCGACCATCAGGTCGCCATTTCGCGCACAGAGCTACAGCAAGTCATCGTCAACCTGATCATCAACGCCGTCCACGCCATGCCAAAAGGCGGCGAATTGAACATCGTCGTGTCCAACACTGACGGCGCGGTCCGGGTCGAGGTCACGGATACCGGGCGTGGCATCGCCCCGGATGTTCTCAAACGCATTTTCGATCCGTTCTTTACAACCAAACAGGCCGAAGGCACCGGCCTTGGCCTGTCGATCAGTCAACGGCTCGTGTCGCGCGCGGACGGTGAAATCTCGGCCATTTCCACCCCGGGTCAAGGCAGCCGCTTCACCGTCACCCTGCCTGCCATTTGAACGACCAAGGGGCGCAGTCACCCGCGCCCCCCCCTTCGCTTAGGCCACGCTCAGAACCGCCTCACCCGTGGCCACCGGCACCCATTGTCCGGCCTCGTAACGGCTGGCGATCTGCCCTTCGGCATCCAGTGTCATCAGCGCAAGCCATCCATTGTCGAACAAGGCCTTCACGCCCTCGTGCCGGTCCAGAATGGCCGATATCGCCTGTGTTGGTGCTTCCACCACCACGCTCAACCGCTGCGGCTCATGGCGCAGGGCCTCACCGTCATGCACCGATTGCATCGGCAAACCGGGGCGAAGCGTGCCGCCATTGCCCTCGACCACGCCAATGCCACCGGTCACATTGTGGATCAGCTTGTTGCCCGCGCCGAACACCTCCGGCGCCACGGCCGAGCCGTGATATTGCAGGGAAATCCAGCTTGCCACGACCACCGGTGCGGTCAGGATCACCTCCAGGGTGGCGAACTCCTTATCGGCCTGCCAGTCATAATCATGCAGGAAAACCCGCCCGCCAAGGTCCGCCCCGGCGCTCCGCCCGCGCGGCGCGGCAATGAACCCGGCGCAGCCCGCCAGCCCCCATTCGGGCCGAAGCTCTGACCAATCGCCGCCCCGCTTGGGCAGGCTCTCGGACGAGGCCGCCCGCGGCAGAAGCCCCGCGCGCTCTTCCCGCGCCAGCTTGCCCGCCGCCTCAAGGGCCGAGCGCAGCCGCGCCAGATCGCTGGCGTGCTGGGGCAGGGGGCTGTCTTCGTAAAGGCTCAGTTTGTCTGACACGGTGTCATGCATGCCCGCGATGAACATCGTGTCATCCGGCACCTCGATCCCCTGATCCCGCAGGCCATTGCGCACGGTGCTGTCATTCAAAAGCCCGGCCAAAAGCCGCGCGTTCACGTCGCCCGCGTGCCCACCACAGGCCCCGCATTGCAGCGCACTTGCGTGCGGTGCATTGGTCACGCCCGACCCATGCCCGGCAATCAGAACCAGCCGCGCGAAATTCTCGGTCAGCGACATGGCGCGCAAAACCTGCCCCGCCGCCGCGATCCGCGCGTCCAAATCCCAGTCGGCCACCGGTGCGGGCTCAACCTTGTGTGCCTTACCATGCGGTAGCGTATCCTTGGTAAGTTTCCACAGGTACAAAGGCCCCGCCGCCTCGACAAAGGCAAAGGCCGACACGGCGGCCATCTTGAACCGGCCCCAAGCGCGCAGCGCCCGTGCATGAATTCGCGCCGCCAAGTCTTCGGCAGGCGCCGCGCCCGACTGGCTTTCCAAACCCGGCGACAACAGCACCGGCGCGCGGGCCTCGATGATGTCCGAGGCCATACCCCGGTGTGTCGCGGCCAGCCCAAAAAACCCGGCAAAGCCCAAGGTGCGCACACCCGTATCGGCCCGCTCCAAGGCGCGGCGGAACACCTCGGACCGTACATCAATACAGAAAGCCGCTTGCAACGCGGGCCGTTCGGCGTCCTCTGCCGGGGCCTCAACCTTCGACAGCTTGGCGCGCAACTCTGCCTCACCCGCCCGGTCGGCTGCCTCTTGCAGGGCGGCGTCAATCCGGTCGTCCAAACTCGGCGCCACCGGCGCGGCATAGGCCTCAAGCGCCTCGGCCCATTGCGCGCTCACCTGCTCCTCGAAGCGTTCCAGCAGAAGCATGTCCCAGATCGCCCGCACGTAAAGCATTTCCAAGGCCTCGGCATCGCGTCCGCCATCCCGCTCCGCGACCCAAGACAGATG
>DATFKJ010000037.1:0-4587 GCA_035268705.1 Roseovarius sp.
ACCATTGGCGCGATTCCGGCGCCGAGGGCTGGGGCTATGCCGATGTGCTGCCCTATTTCAAGCGGCAGGAATGCTGGCATGACGGCGGCCATGGCGGTGATCCGTCGTGGCGCGGCACGGACGGGCCTTTGCATGTCACGCGCGGGCCGATGAAAAACCCCCTGACCCGCGCCTTTATCGAGGCTGGTGGGGAGGCGGGCTATCCCATAACCAAGGACTACAACGGTGAGCAGCAAGAGGGCTTCGGCCCCTTCGACATGACCGTTCACAACGGGCAACGCTGGTCGGCGGCCAATGCCTACCTCAAGCCTGCGTTGAAGCGCGAGAATTGCGAGATGCTGCGCTGTTACGTGCAGCGCGTGGTCATAGAAGGCGGCCGAGCCGTGGGGGTCGAAGCGCAGGTGAGGGGCCGAACGCAGGTGATCCGCGCACGGGCCGAGGTGATCTTGGCGGCGTCCTCGATCAATTCCCCCAAGCTCTTGATGCTGTCCGGCATTGGCCCTGCCGCGCATCTGGCCGAGCATGGTATCGCGGTGCAAGCCGACCGCCCCGGCGTGGGGGCCAATCTGCAAGACCATTTGGAGGTTTACGTGCAGATGGCCGCCAGCCAGCCGGTGAGCCTTTACAAATACTGGAACCTTTTCGGCAAGGCCTGGGTCGGGGCGCAGTGGCTGTTCACCAAGACCGGGCCGGGGGCCTCGAACCAGTTCGAATCCTGCGGGTTCGTCCGGTCAGAGGCGGGCGTGGATTACCCCGATATCCAGTTCCATTTCCTACCCATCGCCGTGCGCTATGACGGAAAGGTGGCCGCAGAGGGACACGGTTTTCAGGCGCATGTCGGCCCGATGCGCAGCAAGTCGCGCGGCACAATAAGCCTGCGCAGCGCGAACCCGGGTGACGACCCGGTGATCCGCTTCAATTACATGAGTGAAGACAGCGATTGGCAGGAATTCCGCAAGTGCATTCGCCTCACGCGCGACATCATCGGGCAGGACGCCTTCAAACCTTACCTGAGCCATGAAATCCAACCCGGTGCGGCGGTGCAAAGCGACGATGAGATCGACGCCTTCATCCGCGAGCATGCCGAAAGCGCCTATCACCCCTGCGGCACCTGCAAGATGGGCCGGGCAGATGATCGCATGGCCGTGGTGGACAGCCAAGCGCGTGTGATCGGGGTGGAGGGCTTGCGCGTGGCCGATAGCTCGATCTTCCCGCGAATCACCAACGGCAACCTCAACGCGCCCTCGATCATGGTGGGCGAGAAAGCCAGCGACCATATCCTTGGCCGTACGCCCTTGCCGCCCGAGAATGCACAGCCCTGGGTTCATCCCGATTGGCAGGTGGCGCAGCGCTAGGTGACGGGCCGCCGCGCTTCCCCGCGGCGGCGTTACCGTTTGTCGAGGTGGAAAAAACGATTTGGCAGGTGTCGAATTCGGCCACTTTTTGATCCGTATCAAAGCCGAGATGCCCTACGGATGACTAGCCTGTATCGGACCAACGAAAAACAAGGAGTCGCGCGACATGTCCCACACCCCCCACGAACTGCACGAGGAATTTCCCGAACTGGCCGACAAGATCAGCGAAATGAAATCCTCGGATGCGCATTTCGCCAAGCTGGCCGAGGACTACCACGAGGTGAACCGCGCCGTGCATCGGGCGGAAACCAACGTGGAGCCGACAAGCCCCTTCGCCGAAGAAGAGATGCGCAAGAAGCGCGCGGCGCTGAAGGATGAGCTTTACCAGATGCTCAAGGCCTGACAGCGAACTATACGGATTGGAAAAGGGCGGCTAATTGGCCGCCTTTTTTATTTTAAAACAGTCTATTGAGAACTTTACTTCACGCGATTGATGAAGTTCCAAAAGCGCGGCAAGGTATCACTTCGCCACAGGTCGGTGTGGCCTGCGCCTTGGACCAGCACGAAGCGTTTGTCGCCAGTCGCTGCCGCCTCGAAAAGCGCGCGGCCCTGGTCCGGCGGGATCATCCGGTCGTTCTGCCCATGCACGACCAGAAGCGGTATGGTGAGGTTTTCGGCCCAAGCCAAGCTGTTCCAGTCTTGTGTCAGGTGATCGAGCAGCGGGTCGATGCCGGGGTAAAGATGGGCGGCCACGTCGCGCACCGAGGTGAAGGGCGCCTCAAGGATCACCCCGGCCGGTGCAAGGCCCTTTTCGCCGTCGGTCACGACCGACGCCAAAAGCTGCATTGCAACGCCGGTGCCAAGGCTTTCGCCGTAGATCACGACCCGCGCGTCTGGCCCGAAGTGGTCGGGCAATTCGCGCCAGATGTCGCGGATTGCTTCGGTGATCGCCGCCTGCGACGGCCTGCCGTCGCTCCCGGATGATCCCGGGTAGGCCGGGGCGATGATGCCATAGCCCTGCGACATGAAACGCGAAAAGCGGCCCGCGCGGTTTGCCAGGTTGCCGGCATTGCCGTGAAGATAGAAGATCACCGGCTGACCGGGTTTCGCGGTGGCCTCCCAAACCACCAGCCCTGCGCGCTCTACCTCCTGCATTTCCGGCACACCCGCAGTGGCCGGGGTGACGCGGGTGGCGTCAAAAGGATAGACGATCGCGCGTTCAATCGCGTCCAGTGAAACCCACGCGGCACCGGTCAGCAGCCCAAGGACCAAAGTCAGCCGCCACAGCATGGCTTAGCCAACCCGATAGGGCAGCACGTCGCGCTCGTCCGGTGTGACCTTTAATTGCCGTTCCAGTGGCGGGACCGAGCGTTGGTGACACTCGGTGCGCTCGCAGATGCGGCAGGAGATGCCGATGGGTTCAAATGCGCGGGCATTGGTGAGGTCCAGATCGTCGGCATAGATCAGCGCGTCGGCGTGTTTCACCTCGCACCCAAGGGCGATGGCAAAGCGGCGGACGGGCGCGCCAAAGCTGCCGCCGGGTTTGCTGACGTCGCGGGCAAGGCTGATATAGCGCACGCCATCGGGGGTTTCGGCCAGTTGGCGCAGGAAACGGCCGGGGGTTTCAAAGGCGCGGTGGACGTTCCACAGCGGGCAGGCCCCGCCGAAACGCGCGAATTGCAGGCGCGTGGCGCTGTGGCGTTTGGTGATGGTGCCCGCCTGATCGACCCGGACGAAGAAGAAGGGCACCCCCTTGGCGCCGGGGCGTTGCAGGGTGCTGAGGCGGTGGCAGACCTGTTCGATGGAGGCCCCGAAGCGATTGGCGAGGATTTCCAGATCGTGGCGGGTGTCTTGGGCCGCCTGAAGGAACATGCCATAGGGCATGAGGGCCGCGCCCGCGAAATAGTTGGCGAGCCCCATCTTGGCGATGGCGCGGGCGGCGTCGGATTGGAAGCGGGCCAGATCAAGTGTGGCCTCGATCAGCTTGTCTTGGGTCAGCAGGGCGACTTGCAGGAGCATCTGGAAGGTGCGGGTTTCCGGCTCGGCCCGCGACGAGAGGTAAAGCGTTCCGCTTTCACGATCGAAATGGCGCAGTTTGCCGGTATCGGCGAGGCTGACGCTGATGCCCATATCCGACAGGCGATCATGGGCGATATCCCGCACGCCACGTTGCGCGCCGGTGGGTTTGGCGAAGCGCTCGGCGGCATGGTCGACCGCGTCGATGTAGTTGTCGCAGTAGTGGAAGAAATCGCGCACCTCGTCCCATGGGCTGGGCTGTGTGCGGGCGTCTTCGCGGCCCAAGGCTTCGTCGAGGCTTGCAAGGCGTTCATGGGTCTGGCGATAGGTGCGGTGCAACTCCAGAAAGGCACGCGCAAGGGCCGGGGCGTTCGAGGCCGTCAGGCGCAGGTCTGACAGGGGCGGCGGGTCATCGGCGAACACCGGGTCGGCCAAGGCCTCGCGCATATCGCTGACCATGCGTTCGGCGTCGCCGGTCGAAAGCTCGGTCACGTCAAAGCCGAACTCTTGGGCGAGGGCCAGAACCACGGTGGTGCTGACCGGCCGGTTGTTGTTTTCCATCTGGTTGAGATAGGGCAGGGAGACCCCCAGCTTTCCGGCGAAATCCTTTTGCGTCAGGCCAAGGCGTTGCCGGGTTTCGCGCAGCTTGGCCCCGGCATAAAGTTTCTGGGTTGGCATGGTGGTGGTCCCTCGCGCGCATGGTTTGCAGGTTTGCTATGTTGCAAAGGTGTTTTGCAAATTTGCGCAGGGGTCGTAAAGGGGGTATTTCAAGCGGTTTCGTGCGACTTGGACGTTATGCCATGGTGATGCTGCGTTCGCGCCAGATCACAACGCCAATGGCGAGGATCGCCCCAACGGCGGTACACAGCATGATCCACAAAAGCGGGAAAGCGCCTGTGCCGGGGCCAAGCAGCGCGCCCGCCAATGCCGAAAGCGCGGCGCCCCCGCCGATCATCATCGCACCCGATAACCCGCTTGCAGTGCCGGCAAGGTGGGGCCGGACCGAGAGCGCGCCTGCGGTGGCGTTGGGAATGAGCATGCCGTTGCCCAAGCCCATCAGGGTCATCAATCCAAAGAAAGTGAGCGGGGTACCGAGGCCAGCGTAAAACAGCACAAGGTTCAGGCCGATCCCGCCCGCGTTGAACAAGGTTCCCCAAAGCACCATGCGGTTGACGCCTATCCGCACCGAGAAGCGCCCCGAGATGAAATTGCCAAG
>DATFKJ010000038.1:0-6148 GCA_035268705.1 Roseovarius sp.
TCGCACCGGGGTGCTGACGCGGGGCAATTTCCGGGCTGAGGATGACAGTGTGATCCCCGCCTTTCGCAAGATCGTTGAGCCGGTAAAGGACGCAGGCGCGGTGGTCTTGCAGCAGCTTTACCACGTGGGGGCGCATGGCGATTCGGACCTGAGTTATCAGCCGCATTGGGGGCCGTCGGGCTTGCCCAGCTATCACGACAGCGATGGCAGCCACGCCATGCGCGAGGCCGAGATAGAGGAGGTGATCGCGGGCTTTATCGCGGCGGCGGTGCGTTGTCAGAAAGCAGGCTTTGACGGGGTCGAGATCTGGGCGGCCTATCATTCGCTGCTTGAGCAGTTCTGGACCCCGTGGAGCAATCGGCGCGACGATCAGTGGGGCGGGTCGCTTGAGAACCGCACGCGGATGTCGATGCGGATTTTGGAGGGTATCCGGCGGGTCTGTGGCGAGGATTTCATCATCGGGCTGTCGGTGAGCCACTCCGACAGCTACCCGGTGCTGCATGGGACCGAGGCGCTTTGTGAGATTGTGGCGCGGCATGATGCGACGGGGCATCTGGATTATGTCACTTGCGGGTCGGGTGGGTATCTGGATTTCGAGAAGCTGATGCCGACATTCGCGATGGGTGAGAAGCTGACCGTCAATGCCTGCGCCGAGCTTATGCGGGTGGTCCGCCATGCCAGGGTGCAGGCGGAAAGCGGGATACGCACGCCCGAGAATGCCGAAGGGGTGTTGAGCGCGGGCGAGGCCGATCTGGTGTCGATCGTGCGGGGGCAGATTGCCGATCCGCATTGGGCGCGCAAGGTGAGTGAGGCGCGCTCGGAGGATATTCGCAGCTGTATTTCCTGCAATCAGATGTGTTGGGGGCGGCGGTCGCGCGATTACTGGATTTCATGCTTGGTGAACCCCTCGGTGGGGCGGGAGCATGCGTGGGGTGGGGACCGGTTTGAGCGGTCCCGGTCCCCGCGCCGGGTGTTGGTCGTGGGCGCTGGGCCTGCGGGGTTGGAAGCGGCGCGGGTGGCCGCCGAGCGGGGGCATGACGTGGAGTTGCATGAGGCCGCGCCGGTGATTGGCGGGCAGTTTCGCCTTGCCGGGGAACAGCCGCGCCGGGCGCAGATTTTGGACCTGATGGCGTGGTACGAGCGGCAGTTCACGCGGTTGGGGGTGAAACTACACCTCAATTCGTTTTTGGAGGCCGAGGAGGTGCGCGCGATTGGCGCCGATGAGGTGATTATTGCCACGGGTTCACTGCCCGATGAGGCGGCGACGCAGCGGTGGTTGCCGCAGATGGAGCGCTTGCCGGGCTTGGAGCATGGCAATGTGACCTCGCCCGAGGCGGTGATGCGGCGAGAGGCGCGGATCGGCGGCGCGGTGATCGTTTATGACGAAGGCGGCACTATGCGCGGGCTTGGTACGGCGTGGCACTTGGCCGAGGCGGGCCACGAGGTGGTGGTTGTCACGCCTGACCCGATGGTGGGGCAGGAAGTGGCGCGGACCAGTGCCGATATTCCGATCCGGGCGAAACTGGCGCAGTTGGGCGCAAAGTTCATGACCGAACATGCGGTGGCGGCGTGGCACGGGCAGGGGGCGACCCTGCGCAATCTTTTGATCGGGGACGAGACAGAGGTCGCGGCCTCGGCGCTGGTCATGGCGACGACGAACCGGGCGTTTGAACCTTTGTCGGAAGATTTGGGCGATCTGGAGGTGCGGATCGTGGGCGATGCACAGGCCCCGCGACAGGCCCCTTATGCATTTTACGAGGGCCGTGTGGCCGGGATGGAGATTTGACATGACCGATATTGGAGCGACATTCAAAAATCCGCACCAGAAAGGCAATCCTTGCGTACTGGCACTGCGTGGGACATTGGCAGCGCCAAGGTGCTGAGTGCGATGGGGCCGAGGCGATCGGCACCACGTCGAGCGGGCATGGCTTTAGGCAAGGCGGACATGGGCCATGTGACCCGCGCCAAGGCCATTGCCCATGCGCAGGATGGCAAATAGCGCCTTGGCGGCCCTGTGATAGCCCGGAGTGAAGATGCGTTCTGCTTTTGCGTAGCGATGCAAAATCAGAAGGACAGTCCCAGTTGCAGTTCCAAGAAGCCTTCTGTTTCGCTGGGACCGGCGGTGCCGGTTTCCTTCGACATGCCACCGATCACCGCGATCACGTTCTGGTCGAACGTCCATGCCGAGCGCAGGCCAAGGGTGCCACGTTCGAAATTCGGCTCGTCTAGATAAGAGATGTCAGGTCCGATACTCGTGTTGCCGCCGACGAGGTAAGTTGTGAAGGCACGCGTGTAAAATGCCTCATCCGGGGTGGAGTATTGCGCGATCCCCGCCCAGTAACCGCGCGTCCCCCAAAAGCCGTAGCCTTCGAGGCCAGCATAGGCGCCAACCTCCGAAATCGTGCTTGGCCCGCCATTGATCGAGCGTTTCACATGCGTGGGGCCAGCCAGAGCCGTGAACGTGCCGCTGTCTGTCACGAAGGTGTACCCGGCAAGGATGCGCTGCATGTCCTGCTGTGTTCTTGAGCCTGCAAACTGCGTTTTGGTGTTCTCGGCCTCGGCGCGGAACGTCAGGCCACCTGCGCCTGCTGCGCCGTAAGTGCCCGTGATTGAAAGATATCCGGTATACGTGGAGCTTTCGGTTGCCCGCCCGCCAAGAAGGACGTTGAAGTCTTGGGCGATTGCGGGGGTGCTGACCCCGCAAGTGATGACAGAGGCGATCAAGGCAAGTTTACGAAGCATCCGATTTTCCTCCATGAGGCTGAGGACCGTGCAAGTTTACGGCATTGCCCCAAACGATGGTTGGCTGTGACACTAGCCTATCGAAAATTTACCACCGCTGCGAGAAAAAGACGCCCTGCAAAAGTACAAGGCGTCAAAGATGTGCATATGCGTTACACCTGCGAAGAGGCTGCAAGGCCTCACATGTGCGTATTGAAGAATTGCAGGATTTCCGACCTTGCGTCGCGTGCTGCCGAGGGGCTGTATCCGACAAGGTTGCCCAAGTAGCGATGAACAGGCACGGGCACGTCGAAGGAATGGGCCGCGTTCGCATAGACGCGCACCTGCATTTCCCGACCGCGCGCGGTCATCCGCTGACATTCCGTGGGCGGAACCCAGTCGTCCAGCGCACCGCCGAGAATAAGAAGCGGTGAGTCCAGATTAGGACGGCGCGATCCTGTTGCGCCGCACCAAGGGTAAAGGGCCACGACACCACGGAAGCCTTGTTGCCCGCCGATCTGGCTGCGGCGGGTCCGCTCCATGGCTGCGATCATCGCGACGCTGCCGCCATTGCTTTGCCCGATGAGGAAAACGCTTTTGGCATCCACGAAGGGCTGTGCCCGCAAGAATTGCAGGGCGTCATAGGCATCGCTGGTGCGATACTGCCGCGCGGCGGACAGGCGATTGAGGCTTTGGCAGACCGTCCCGCCTTGATTGCCGCGGGGGCCAAAACTGTCGACGTTGAGTACGATAAAACCATTGCCGACGAGGAACTTGGCATAGGCATCCAACCCCTGTTTGACCGCCGGTTGCCAGCCGCCGCATCCGTGCATCAGAACCACCGCCGGGGCGCGCCCGCCGCCTGCGGGACGATGCAGGTGGGCATTCAGGGACAGGCCTGAATTGGATGTCGACGGGATCGAGACCGCCTGAACCTTGGCCATGGCCGGGACCGGAACAAAAAACGCCGCTGTCGCGAGTGCCAGAATGGCAAACCGCAAACGGATCCACGATTTTTTCGCGGCAACCTTGAGCTTTGGAATTCTAGACATGGAACACTCCTCCTCGCTTGCGCAGCGCCGAATGCGTGCTCGACAGCGCGAAGGGCAATCCATGCCTGACCGCCAACAAGCACGCGCGAAAATGGCGCGTGAAAGTGGCGAATCGACGGCAAATGAAGGGTTATTCTCTGCCCGGCCCTCGTTTCCTCATTCGGATCTGTGCGATCTCTTGAGGATTGGATAGCAAAAGGCCCCGCGCGCTGGCAAGGCGGGCGGGGCCTGGAGTGTCAATCTGTGGCGAAATGCTGCCAAATCCGCGCATAACGGCGAGAAGCCGCTAATGGCGCGATGGGCTATTCCTCGAAGAAGGTCAGGTTGTAATACATTTGTATTGGACGTTGTAACCCAACCACGCTGTCGCGGAAGGCGATCGGTTCGAAGAACTGACCCAGAACCACGAAATGTGCCTGACCGGCGATACGATCCTGGATTTCCCCTGCAAGCCGGGCGCGCTCGGCATCATCGTCCGAAGCAATATAGTCCGCGCGCAGCGCTTCGACCTCGGCGTCTTCGGGCCAGCCGATCCAACCGCTCTGGGGATCGCCCGAGAAGGCGATCCGCATCGGATCGACAAGGTCAGGGGCCAGCCACCAAGTATGGAACATATTCCATGTCTCGCCGTCTTCCTCGGTGCGATTGGCGCGGCGTTGGACAAGCTCGGACCATGTCATTTCCCGATGGTCGATGGTAAAGCCTGCGTCATTCAGTGCAGCGATCGAGACCTCGGTGAAAGCTGAGATAACCGGGCTGTCGACCGGGTCCATGACGATGATCGGCGTGCCGTCATAGTCTGTTTGTTCCAATAGTTCACGCGCCTTGTCGACATCCCCTGCGGTGAACGCCTTGTCGCCAACAGGCGAGGCATATTCGGTCCCGCAAGGATAGATCGAGGGGCAGAGCTGCCAATAATCGGTCGTTCCGATGGCGGTGGACATGTAGTCTTTTTGATCCATCGCGGCCATCGCGGCCATTCGGACAGCGGCGTCATCGAAGGGCGGGATTTGATGGTTGAACACGCCCATGCCGATGCTGCCGACGGCATCGGCAAGCACCACGGTGATCCCTTCCTCGTTTTCCAGTTGTTCGGCGTGTTCCGTGGTCGGTGACTCCAGATATTGCACCTCGTTGTCGATCAGTGCCTGAACGGCTTCGTCCTGCGAGGGAAAGCTGATCCATTCGATCCGCTCAAGGAACGGGATTTTTGCACCGGCGGCCAGCGATGTGGGTTCCGAACGTGGAACGTAGTCTTCGTTGCGGACATAGACCGAGCGCTCACCCGGCACCCATTCGTCAACATCGAAGATGAACGGACCCGATCCCGTGGGATCGGTGATCGGTACATTCGGGTCGGTTTCGGCGATACGCTTGGGCATCATGAAAGGAACGCCCGACGACATCTGCGCCAGCGTTTCTTTCATCCTTGGATAGGGTTTGCCGAGGCTGATTTTAAAAGTGTCGTCGCTTTCGGCCTGAATATCGGCGATCTGCTTGAACAAGGCTTGCCCGACACCGTCGCGCGCGCCCCAACGGCGCAGCGAGGCAACGCAATCCTCCGCCGTCACGGGTGCGCCGTCGTGCCACTTGAGGCCATCACGAAGCGTAAAGCTCCATTCCAAGCCATCCTCGGAAACCTCCCATGTGTCGACCATCTGCGGCTGGGCTTCGTTGTCGCGATCAAAGCCGAACAGGGTGTCATAGACAAGGAAGCCATGGGTGCGCGTGATGTAGGCGGTGGTCCATATCGGATCGAGAACCTCCAATTGCGCATGTGGAACCGCGCGCAAGGTCTGAGCGGCAAGCGGTGCCGCTGCCAACCCCGCTGCCGCCAAGGCAACCCCGGCCATAGCGCTGCGGAATAAGGATGTTTGGACTGTCATGTTTTGCCCTCCGTTCGGGTTGGCGAGTCGGTAATAGAGGCTTCGCGCGGAAGCTGAACCCAAGCATAGTGAGCTGTCACATCACCGAATTGATAACCGTCAACATGCTGATAATATTAATGATTACATTGGAGGTGCTTAACACTGTTTTCATGTTCGTACGGGGGGAAATGATTTGCAGGGGGAAAGCGTGCAATCAAAAGGCACGGATACTGCGCGCGATGTCCGCACCGACCATCGTACGCTCAGGATAATCCGGGATCGCTTCGTATTCGATTCCGAAAGCGGCGAGTTCTTTCTGCTCAGCGCGGAAGGCGTTTGGATCTTGCGTGCCATTGTCTCTGGTCAATGCAGCGCCGAGATCGAAGCGGAACTCATGAAACGCTATGGTATCAATCGGGGGACAGCCATGCGTGATTTCGAACAGTTCAAGTTCCGGCTCATGCAATTGGGGCTGATCTCTGAAAAGCAGGAGACATAGGTCTTGGC
>DATFKJ010000039.1:0-8793 GCA_035268705.1 Roseovarius sp.
GGTCAGGGTCTCGTATTCCAGAAGGCCCTGCGCCAGCCGCTCCCATTCGTCATGGCGCTCTTCGAGGATCGACTTGGCCTCCTGATAGGCCGTGTCGATCATGCGCTTGACCTCGTCCTCGATCAGCTCCTTGGTATGGGCGGAAATCGAGAAGCCACCGGCACCATTGCCCATATAGCCTTCGTGCGCCTGTTCATAATCGACATTGCCCACACGGTCCGACATGCCCCAGCGCAGCACCATCGCCCGCGCAAGGCCGCTCGCCTGCTGAATGTCACCGGCGGGGCCGTTGCTGACATTGTCCTCACCGTACTTGATGATCTCGGCGGCCTTGCCCGCCATGGTCATGGCGAGTTTCTGTTCACACTCGGCCTTGTGCCAATTCAGGCGGTCGATCTCGGGCAAACTGACCACCATACCAAGCGCACCACCGCGCGGAATGATCGTCGCCTTGTAAACCGGATCACACTGCGGCAGTTCCAAGCCGACAATTGCGTGGCCCGCTTCGTGATAGGCGGTCTTTTCCTTCTGATCGTCGGTCAACACCATGCTGCGGCGCTCGGCGCCCATCATCACCTTGTCCTTGGCGTTCTCGAAATCTTCCATGGTGACGAACCGTCGGCCGACACGCGCCGCCATAAGCGCCGCCTCGTTCACGAGGTTGGCCAAATCGGCCCCCGAGAACCCGGGCGTCCCACGCGCGATGATGCGCAGGTCAACATCCGGCCCAAGCGGCGTCTTGCGGGCATGCACGCCCAGAATTTTCTCGCGGCCCTTGATATCGGGGTTGGGTACGGTGACCTGGCGGTCAAAACGACCGGGGCGCAACAGCGCGGGGTCCAACACGTCTTTCCGGTTGGTCGCCGCGATGATGATCACGCCTTCATTGGACTCGAAGCCGTCCATCTCGACCAGCAATTGGTTGAGCGTTTGTTCACGCTCGTCATTGCCACCGCCATAGCCCGCGCCACGATGGCGGCCGACGGCGTCGATCTCGTCGATAAAGACAATGCAGGGTGCATTTTTCTTGGCCTGCTCGAACATGTCGCGCACACGGGATGCACCGACACCGACGAACATTTCCACAAAGTCGGAACCCGAAATGGTGAAGAACGGCACACCCGCTTCACCGGCAATCGCCCGCGCCAAAAGGGTCTTACCAGTCCCCGGCGGGCCAACAAGCAATGCACCCTTCGGAATCTTGCCGCCCAAGCGGCTGAATTTCTGCGGATTGCGCAGGAACTCGACGATCTCTTCCAATTCTTCCTTGGCCTCGTCGATGCCGGCCACATCGTCAAAGGTCACGCGGCCATGCTTTTCGGTCAGCATCTTGGCCTTGGACTTGCCAAAGCCCATCGCGCCACCTTTGCCACCACCCTGCATACGGTTCATGAAATAAATCCACACACCGATCAAAAGCAGGAACGGCAGAAGCGAAATCAGGAACGTCTGGAACCCCGACTGTTGCTGAGGTTCTGCATCCACCGGAATGCCCTGTTCGATCAGCGTTTTGGTGATCTCGGCGTCCTCTGGTTTGACGGTGGTATAGTCTTGCCCGTCCGCACCGCGGAACCGCACGTTTTCCCCGTCAAGAGTGACCTTGCTGACAGCGCCGTCTTCAACGGCTGTCACGAATTCAGAGTAAGGAATCGACTTGCTCTGAAGGGTATTGCCCGATCCGCTGAACAGGTTGAACAGCGTCAGAATGACCAGAAATAGCATCAGCCAGAAAGCGATGGTTCGTGCGTTGCCCAAGGAAACTCTCCTAAAAGTTCGAATGGCGAGGACCTATCACAGCCCGCATCCTTCTTAAATAGAGATCACACCGACTTCTTCAATGCGATAAAAAAGTGGAGAAGAAATCATCGTCGGGGCGCAGGTTGATGGCACTCCATCCATTTGCCAGCCCCGCAAGCGGTGCCGCGACCAATTCCCCATCGCGCCAAACAGCCGGCGACGCCGATAAACTGCGCAGGGGTAAGCCCGTCGCGCGCCAGTCCGGGCATTTCGCAACGCCCGCCTCGCCAAGCGCCGCGATCCGCACCCCCTGCGGCCACGGCCCATCCAACCTCCAGCGGCCATCCCAGAGATCTTTGGCTTCGGCGACAAGCTGCGCAACGGCCTTGTACTCGCGCGTGATCCGAATGGTCCCTGCATCGACCGACACATGACAGCCATGCAGCGCCATGTCAGTGCCGCCACGCAAGGATTCCATAAGTAATTCCAATGCCTTGCCGCGCGGCCCATAGGCCGCCCCGCTAATCCACTTCAAGGCCGTCAAAAGCACCCTGCGACAAATCTCGTCGGGCTGGATCCGCAACTTCCGCCGGTCCAGTACGATATCCCCCGCTTCCACATGGGCCATATCTCGCGCCGCGATGAAAGCATACCAATTCAGCGTATCGCGCGCTTCGGCCAAATGCACCGCGGTCCGCGACAGACCCGCCACATTGACCCCCAGTGGCTCAAGCACCTTCAGCGCGTTGCGGGCTTTCACACGGTCAAACTCCGGGTCGGAATTGCTTGGATCGTCGACCCATTCCAGCCCGCGACATCGCAAAATGTCGCGCAGGTCCTCGCGTCGCACGCCCAGCGCGGGGCGACAAAAAACCGTACCCGCATGCCGTTTGCGCGATGTCATCGCCGAAAGACCGTCCAGCCCCGATTCCCGCGCCAACCGCATCAGGAAGGTTTCCGCCTGATCGTCGGCGGTATGGGCGACGGCCACCTGCTCGATCCCATGCTTGTTGGCCCACTCTGCCATCAGGTCATATCGCGCCGAGCGCGCGGCCTGCTGTAAATTGCCCGTGCCTGTCCAGCCACCCCATGTCAGGATATCATGTGGAACGCCCAAACCCGCACAGATGCGCGCCACCGTCCGCGCCTCATCCGCCGCTTCGGCGCGCAACCCGTGGTCAACCGTCACCGCCCGTATCGCCGGGCCGCCCTCGGCCTGCCATTGCGCCAAGACAACCAACACCCCAAGCGAGTCGCTGCCACCCGACACCGCCACACCCAAAGCCTTGGGCGGGGTAGGCAGGAAAAACCCCGTAATCCGATCGTGGATCAATGAAAGGTCGCGCGCTACTGACATCCCAGATTGCGCATGGAAGATTGCGCCTCAAGGACAGCGTCGGCTTGCGGAAAGCGGGTCTCGACCTCGGCCAGCGTCACACAGGCTTCCTCGGTCTTGCCCAACCGGCCCAGCGACCGCCCCAAACGAAACAGCGTATCTGCGGCCACCGGCCCATTCGGGTCGTCACTGAACAAATCCAGATAGACGCGCGCGGCTTGCGTCAATTGCCCCGCCCCTTCAAGGGATTCGCCCTGCAAAAGCCCCGCTTGGCCCGTCAAAGGCCCACCGGGATAGGTCTGCCGGAACGTGGCGAATTTTTCGGCCGCCGCCTCGTAGTTGCCGGCATCCATTGCCGCCTTCGCAGCATCGAAATCCGATTGCTCGGCCACGGCCATCTGTGGCTGATCATCTCCACCGCTGTCCGTATCGGGCAATGGGGCCGCACCGTTACCGCCGGTCGTCGTGTCGATCCCGCCAAGCGTGGTGCTTTCCCCCAAGCTGCCGATATCGCAATCCTCTTCCAACTCGCACAGCCGGAATTCAAGGTCGCCGACCCGGTTGGCCCCGTCCTCGGCCACACGCGCGACGCGGAACTCCAACTCTTCGGTCTTCGAGGTCAGCCGCTGCAACTCGCCCTCGATGGCGTTCACCCGGTCCAACAGGCTCCCGCCCGAAGACAACTGACCGGCGCCGCCCGTGGTATTCAACTCGCGCTTCAGCTTCTGAAGCTCCACGTAAAGCACCGACAATTCCTGCCGGATATCGGCAAGCGTTTCCGTACGGTCCTGCGCCCCGCCAAGGCTGGGCAGGGCGACCAGTACACAAAACCCGATAATACGAACGAACCGCTGCATGGCCGCCTCCCCGTTCACATCATCAGCTTGTCGGTACAACCGAAATCACGGTGACCGCCCGTCGGTTTTTGGCATAGCACGCCTCGCTGCTGCAAATCTCGATGGGCCGTTCCTTGCCATAGCTCACAACCTTCAGACGCGAGGGCGCGACGCCCTTGCTCACAAGGTATTCCTGAACCGAATTGGCCCGACGCGCGCCCAGCGCAAGGTTGTACTCGCGCGTGCCCTGCTCGTCGGCATGGCCTTCGATGATCGCCGTGTAATCGGCATTGCTCATCAGCCACTGCGCCTGTCCATCCAGCGTGCCCATCGCCGCCGGGCTCAGCGTGGATTGATCCACGGCGAACAAAACCCGGTCCCCGATGGCCTGCTGGAAATACAGCGGCGAATTCGGATCTTGCGCGCTGCCCGGCGCGAAACCGCCTGCGCCCGCGCCATTTAGATCGACGGTATTGGTATCGTCGAACCGATCCGCATTGGTACAGGCCGCCAAGGCCAGCCCGGCGCAGAGAAGTGCCACTTTGCTAAGATGTTTCATGTCGTTTCGCCCCACTCGCTTATCTGTCGTTATGCTCAGTTTTCTTGTACCACAGGCCGCGCCCCATGGAAACGCGCGGAAATCCATACTAATCCTGCAAAGGCGACCACGCCGGGTCACTCGCGCCGGTGCTGGTGGGGACCTGACGCGGATTGCGCCCGGTAATATCCACCGTGTAAAGGCTCGCCCGCCCCTGCGCGCCTTGGGTTTCCCGGGTAAACATGATCACCCGGCCATTGGGCGCCCACGTCGGGCCTTCATCAAGGAACGAGGCGGTCAAAAGCCGTTCTTCGCTGCCATCGGTGCGCATCACACCAATGTGAAACCGACCCTTGGACTGCTTGGTAAAAGCAATCAGGTCACCCCGCGGCGACCAGACCGGCGTGCCATAGCGCCCCTGCCCGAAACTGATCCGCCGCGCTTCACCGCCCCCGGCGGGCATGACGTAAATCTGCGGCACGCCCGAACGGTCCGACTCGAAAACGATCTGGCTGCCATCGGGGCTGAAGCTGGGCGCGGTTTCAATCGACGGGGCCGAGGTCAGCCGCGTATTTGCCCCGGTGGTCAAATCCATACGGTACAAATCGGTATTGCCCCCGCGCGTCAGCGAATAGACCACCGTTTGCCCATCCGGGCCAAAGCGCGGCGCGAAACTCATGGTGCCTTCCTGACTTTCCAGAACGCGCCGCTGCACGCTGCCCACGTCCAGCAGGTAAATCCGCGGAAACCCGCTTTCGTAACTCGTGTACAGCACCCGGTCGCCATTGGGCGAAAACCGCGGGGCCAACACGATCGACGAGCTATCGGTCAGGTATTTCACATTGGCCCCGTCATAATCCATGATCGCCAGCCGCTTTTGGCGCGCATCCTTCGGGCCGGTTTCCGAGACAAACACCACGCGGCTGTCGAAATAGGGGGCTTCCCCGGTGATCCGGCTGTACACCTGATCGGCGACCTTATGCGCAATCCTGCGCCAACCCGCCTGCGTTCCCACCAATTGCAGCCCGTCGCCCAGCTCCTGACCGGCAAAGACATCGAACAGACGGAAGCGCACAATCACCTTGCCACCATCGTCGACGCTCACCGCGCCGGTGATCAAAGCCTGCGCATTGATCGCCTTCCAATCGGCAAACTGCACGGGGCTGGAAAAACTGGTGATCTTGCTGATGAAGGCCTCGGGCTGAATCTCGCGGAACAACCCGGTGCCGGCCAAATCCGCCGCGATCACATCGGCGATCTGACGGCCCAATTCGGCCCCCGCCGCATTGTCCGAGACGAAATCAGGGGCCGCGAAGGGCATCGGTTCGATCACGCCTTCGGTGATTTCAATCCGCAATGGCCCATCCTGCGCTGTCACAGGAACAGCCCAAAGCATACATGCCAGCAAGAGGCTCAGTACATACCGCATCATTTGATCCTCATCCTCTCGGGATTGAATGTCATTTCAATGTCGCGCCAATGGTCATACTTTTCGACCGGCAAGTCGAAACCGCCCGATCCACAGCGGATAATTGCCCGGCGCGCGGCCTCGAAGGCCTGTTTCGCCGCCGCCCCGCTGCCCCCCGATGCACTCAGCATCTGGATAGAACTGGTCACCGGCTTGCCGTTTTCGGCCATCTCGACCGCCACCACCACCGTGGTGCGCAGCGCCTCGGAACTCAAAGACCCCACGTTCCAGCAATTCTGCACCGCCACGCGCAAAGCATCCTTTTCGCCGGCCGTAAGCGGCGGGCCTTGCGGGGCGTCATTGCTGCTCGTGCCGCTTTGCCCCAGCGCTTCGGCCAACGCATCGTTGACCGCGCTATTGTCGGTCTCGGGGGCCGCTGGCTCGGCTGTTTCCGTTGGCTCAGGCCGCGTCGGGCGGTTGCGTGGCCGGATCGATTGTGCCGGGGCGGCGTTCGCCACATCGTTTTCTTCCGCCTCGGTCACGATCTCGGTCGTGGCCTCTTCCGGGGCGGTGGCCTCGCTTTCGTCCTCGACCACCTCGGCAGGTTCCTCGCTCGGGGTCACTTCCTGACGCTCCACGTCATCCACCTGAACATCCGGCTCGGGTTCCGCCACGGGCTCAGGCGCGACACGCGGCGCAGGGCGCAGTTGCGGACGCGGCGATTCTTCCGGCACCAACAGCGCGGAGTCTTCCTGCGGCGGCTGCATCACGGGGGGTTCATCGCTCACATCGGCCTGCGGCACCGGCGCGGGCTCCAACGGCTCGGGCACATCATCGGGCGGCGGGGTCTCGGCCACCTCCGGCTCGCTGCGTTCAGGCGGGGTATCGGCCTCACTGGTCAACGCCGGGGCTTCGCCTTCCTGCGGCGGTTCGGGCGTGTCGACATTGGCCACCGCCTCGGGGATGCTCTCCCCTTGGGTCAACGCCGCGAACTCCTCGGCGGATATCGCCGTCACCTCCGTCACCTCGAAGGGCAGCGGCTCGGATTGAAACGCACCGCCGAACAAGGCAAAAGCGATCAGGCCCAGATGGCCCGCCCCGGATATGACCTGTCCGGTGTTCACCAGAATCCCCTAGCCGTCCTGCTCATCAAGCTTCGGGCCGCCGGTATCGGTCACCAGACCGATATTGCCGAAACCACCGCGATTGAGCGCGCCCATCACCTGCATCACCTGCGCATAGGGCACGGCCCCATCCGCCCGCAGGAAAACCCGCGTGCTGTCGCGCTCCGTCGCAATCGCCCGCAGTTTCGTCACCAATTCCTCGCGCGCCACTTCGCTGGTCTGGATCATCACCAGACCCTCAGCGGTTACCGTCACGGTCAGCGGCTCTTCTTCCTCGCCCGGTAGGGCGTTGGCCGCCGTTTCGGGCAGTTCCACCGGAACCCCCACCGTCATCAGGGGTGCCGCCACCATGAAGATGATCAACAACACCAGCATCACGTCGACAAAGGGCGTGACGTTGATCTCGGCCATGGGCCGCGACCGCCCGCGCCCGCGCCGCCTGCGCTCTCCGCTGTCGGGTTTCTGAACGACTCCGGCCCCCATGACTAGCTGTCCAACTGGCGGCTGAGGATGGTCGCGAACTCATCGGCGAAGGCCTCGTAACTGGCCACGATCCGGTCACTGTCCGCACTTAGCTTGTTATAGAAAATCACCGCCGGAATGGCCGCCAACAGGCCAAGGCCCGTCGCCAAAAGCGCCTCCGCGATCCCCGGCGCCACCACCGCAAGATTGGTGTTCTGCTGTTCGGCGATCTCGATAAAGGCATTCATGATGCCCCAGACCGTCCCGAAAAGCCCCACGAAAGGCGCGGTCGACCCGACAGTCGCCAGAACCGACAACCCGCTTTGCAGGTTCTCGGCCTCCTTGGCGATGGCCACATCCATGCTCCGGTCGATCCGCGCCGTGGCCCCGGCAATCAACCCGCCATCGTTGCGGTGCGAGCGCCGCCATTCCATCATGCCCGCGGCAAAGACCCGCTCGGATTGCCCCGAAGGCTCCGGCCCGATCTCTTCGAACAACTCGTCCAAAGGCTCCCCGGACCAGAAGCGCCGGTCAAACACCTCGGCCTCCGCCCGCGCCTTGCGATAGTTGATGATCTTCTGGATGATGATCGCCCACGCCCAGAACGAGGCGACAATCAACATCAGCATCACGAGTTTCACGATAAGGGTTGCACGCGCGAAAAGCGCCCACATGGAGAATTCCATCTCCTGCGCCATCGCAAGGGTTTCTGCTTCCATAAGCCTGCTCTTTTTTCCGCCTCTGGCCGTGTTTTCCGACCTTATTGAGGATGAAACTAGCCGATTTTAAAGGGGAAAGCCAACCAGAACCGCATCACGCGGCACAATTCGGCGTGATCAATGCAAGATCAGGCGAATATTCGCCGGTAGCCGCGCGGGGCTGCCGCCCTCGCCAATACAGACAATCGTGACCTGCGCCACGAACAAGAGCTCCTCGCCGCGCAAAACCTGCTGGTCCATGACAAGCCGCGCCCCGGTCACCGCCTGCGTCGTGGTACGCACCTCCAACTCATCATCCAACTTGGCCGACCCAAGGTAATCCGCCTCGACCCGCCGCACCGCGAACACAACGCCATCCTGCTCGCGCATGGCGTTCTGGTCGATGCCCAACTGCCGGACCCAATCGCTGCGCGCGCGTTCTATGTATTTGAGATAATTCGCATAATAGACGATACCGCCCATGTCGGTATCCTCGTAAAAGACGCGGATGGGAAAGCGATGTGTCATGCCGCGACCTTAGGCGCGGGCCATTTGTCAGTCCAGCGGGTAATCGGCCAGAAGGTCATAGACCGGACCATCGCGGCCGAGGATGGAACGGTAGAGGCCGAAACGCTCCACGGCGAAGGGTTCGAG
>DATFKJ010000040.1:0-13671 GCA_035268705.1 Roseovarius sp.
CGAAACCTTTGAAATCATGCGCCCCGAGGATGTGGGCCTCACGGAAACCAACATCGTTCTGGGCAAACACTCCGGCCGCGCCGCGGTCCGCGCCAAGCTCAAAGACCTCGGATATGATCTGGCCGAGAACCAGTTGAACGACATGTTCGTGCGCTTCAAGGATCTCGCGGATCGGAAAAAAGAAGTTTATGATGAAGACCTTATCGCCCTGATGCGCGCGGGCGAGGACGAGGCCAAAGACCGCCTTGTCATCAAATCCCTGCGCGTTGTCTGCGGCACTGGCGGCCCGGCTGAGGCCGAACTGGTCATGACCATCGACGGCGAAGAAAGAACCGCCAAGCAAACCGGCGACGGCCCCGTGGATGCCACCTTCAGGGCCGTGCGAGAGTTGCACCCCAACTCTGCGCACCTGTCGCTCTACCAAGTTCACGCTGTCACCCAAGGTACCGATGCACAGGCCACGGTTTCTGTTCGTTTGGAGGAAGACGGCAACATCTCAACCGGACAATCAGCCGACACCGATACTGTGGTCGCCTCGGCCAAGGCCTATGTGAACGCGCTCAACCGCTTGCTGGTGCGTCGTGGCCGCGTCGGTGAGGACGAAAAAGAGATCAATTACAAGGACGTATCTTAAATTCGCCCTTCTGATCGACATCAAGGCCCGGCCATTTTGGTCGGGCTTTTTTAGTTGGCGCTCGCCCGCGACCGCAGACGGTCCATGAACCTCTGGCGTGCCCCGGGAAGCGGCGTGTTGCCCATCTCGGGGGCCAGATGATTGTGCAGAAAATGGCCCGTCACCCGCAATGCCTCGATCAACTCCGCATCGGGTGCCGGCCCTTCCCCCAAAAGACAAGGCGGCAAGGGCAAGAGCTTGTCGGCCCATTCCCCTGCTCCAGCGCGTGAGACCGCCCGCCCTGTCCGCGGCGAGACAAAGCTCAGGTCATTCGCTTGATGGCCCATGACAGCACAGGTCGAGAGATCAAGCCCAAATCCCATATCGTCCAGCAGCGTCATTTCCCAGCTGAGATAAGCCAACGGCCAAATCTCGGATTGTCCTAGAAGGTCAAGTAATTGCTCGGTTTTTTCGTATAATCGTGTATGAGCCTCGCGCTCGGGGAGACAAAACAGCAAAAGCGCGGTGACAGTATTCAGTCCGGCCAATGATAACCTGTCGCCCATTGATGCGGCTGCGCGCGAACGCAGAGGCTCTACCGTGAACGTACCGATATGATCCTCCAAGCGTGCCCGCCAAGTCAGATCAAGCTGCGCCCCCGGTTGGAGCACCGGGGCAAGTTTGCGCGATGTCCCGCCGCGGACCACCCCGGCATGCCGGCCACGATCAGGTGTAAACACCTCGATAATCGCCGACGACTCGCCGTGCGTCCTATTGGACAAAAGGATGCCTTGATCGCGCCATTCCATGCTCGCATAGGACACCAGCCATGCCGCAATGCCAAGGGGTCAGGTGATGAAGAAATCGACGCGTGGCTCTTTCCATCCGGGCGTGACCTGCGGCATAGTCATCGCGTCTTTCAATCGGTTCCGCGGGACGGTTTCAGCCATGGTCAACACCACATGCCCCAATTGCGGTAACGATGCCGCGCCCGCGCTTGACCGACTGCGCATGACCACCTGCGCCTCATGCGGAACAACTCTTTTCGTCCATGACAACCGAATGGAGTTCGCCGGTGAACAGGGTGTGATGCATGACGCCCCGATGCTGTTTGATATCGGGGACACGGCGCACCTGCCGCGTGGGCATTTCACCGCCATGGGACATGCGCGGTTCAGCTATGGGCGCGGGGTCTGGGATGAATTCTGGGGTCTGGATGAGGAAGGCCTGGCTTGTTGGCTGAGCGTGGATGAGGGCGATCTTGTCCTGCAATATCCTTTAAAATCAAACCAATACCCTGAATTGAACCGCGTTCCGCTGCTTGGGCACGTGTTCGATTGGAATTACACGCGTTTCACCGTAACCGAATTGGACGAGGCCGAATGTATCGCCCTGCGGGGTTCATTCGAAGACGTTCCCGTTGTCGGTGATAGGTATACCTTTTTCAACTGTACCGCCGATGACATGCGCCTGTTGTCAGGGGAATTCTGGGACGGAGGGCGCGGTTGGTATATCGGCCATTGGCATGACCCGTTCGAAATTCGGGTGGAGCGCGCTGCATGACGAGACTGGACGGCCCCAAGGCAATCAAGTGCCCCTCCTGCGGAGCGGGCTTGGACGTCTTGGGCGGGGGCCGTGTCGTCGTGCAAATCTGCGGCTATTGCGGCACGGAACTTGACGCACTTGATGATTACAAGGTGCTTCGGACCTTTGCCGACATGGAGCGGCCCGAGACTCCTTTCAAAATCGGAATGCAGGGCAAGATCGACGGGGCGGAGCATACCATTATCGGCACCCTTGGCATGATGGAACGCTGGCACGGTATGACGTGGAGATGGGTGGACCATCAATTGTTTTCACCCACCCATGGGTATGCATGGCTGACCTTCGAAAACGACCACGTGATTTTTACGCGCCGGTTCCGCCGCCCCCTGACGCCTGCGTGGATGTCGACCCGACGGGTGGAAAGCGCCGAAAAGCCACCTGTCGTTTACGACGGGCGGGAACGGTACAAATACTACGAAACATCCACCTCTGAGATCACCTTCGCCGAGGGGGAGTTTACTTGGGTGCCCAATATCGGGGACAAGGCGACAACGGTCACCGCCATGTCAGACGCGCACATGCTGGGATTCACCGACACTGGCCGGGAACGCGAGGTAGAACGCTCCCGTTATTTGCCACAGGATGAGACGTTCACCTCTTTCGGTGCGAAACCCGAGCACCTCCCGAACCGGGTACACCCGTTGCAGCCCTTCGAGGCAGGCAAAAATCATGCCTTTTTACGGAACACGGCGCTTGTCTTTGCCGTGCTGGCCTTGGTGGGCATGGTTTTCGTTAAAAGCACCGAGGCCCGGCGCGTCGTGCTGGATCCGCAGACATTCAGCATCGCGGATTTGCCGCAAGAGGTTAACTTCGAGATTTCCGATACCGCCAAGCTGTCAGGACTTACCTTTGTCACGGATGTCGATAACAGTTGGGCATGGCTCGAGGTTTCCCTCTATGGTCCGGACGGTGCCCCGTTATTCGAGGCCGGACGCGAAGTTGGCTTTTACCACGGGCGGGACGCCGATGGACGGTGGACCGAAGGCTCGCCAAGCACGACAATTCTATTTCGCGCGGATCAAGCAGGCCTCCACACCGCAGAGTTGGACGTGACCGAGCAAGGTACTTGGATTGGTGCCGCAACGGCCATCACCCGGCTGAGCGTGTCCGCAGATCAAGGACGTTCAAGCAGTTTTTGGCTTTTGCTTTGCACCGGCCTTTTTGGTCTGCTTTTCCTGTGGAAGGCCGCTAAACCAATCTTGCACAAAAAGGCCCGCTGGCGCGGGACCGATTGGACCGACGAGGATTAAGCCATGACTCCGTTTCGCGTCATCTTCCTTTTGGCTTGCGTTTTGATCCTTGGGGGGAGCGGCTACCTGTCTTATTATGGCATTTGGCGCGAAAGCTCTGATTTGAACACCTCGGTGCGCGCGGGCAGCGGTGGTGGATATTACTCGAACACCCGTGTGAAATGACGCAGCGAGGACCCAATGGATCTTTTTACCGCCGTAGCGCTTCCCGAAATCGTAAGCACCATCGTCTACACCCTTCTGGGGGTTCTCCTGATGTGGGGCTGCTGGAAGGTGATTGACCTGCTCACGCCCTTTTCCATCGTCAAAGAAATCGAAGACGGGCACAATATGGCCCTCGCCATTTTGATCGGGTCCGTGTTCATCGCGCTGTCCATAATAATCGCCGCTGTCATCCTGTCATGACAAAAGACGCGCCCGTCGCGCGGCGGCGGGAACTCTGGCTTTTGGCTGCGACTTTTCTGGTGGCTGTTGCCGGACTGATCTACGAGTTGGTTGCCGCAACACTTTCAAGCTATCTGCTTGGCGACTCTGTGCGCCAGTTCAGCCTCGTGATCGGGTTGTTCCTGTCGTCCATGGGCCTTGGCGCCTGGCTTTCTCGATATGTCGATGAGGCGCTATCGGGCTTTGTCTGGGCGCAAATTGGTCTTGGAATCGTCGGCGGTTTCATGGCGCCGGTCTTGTTCTTTTCCTACGCTTTTCTAGGCCATGTAGGCCTGTTGCTCTACAGCATGCTGGGGCTGGTAGGTATCTTGGCGGGAATGGAAATCCCACTGATTGCGCGCGTGCTGGAGGGTGAAGGCGCGTATCGGTTTCGCTTCGAAAACGTGCTCACCGCCGACTATCTCGGCGCCCTCATCGCTTCGGTGGCTTTTCCAATCATCGTGGTTCCGTTTCTGGGCCTGATGTCCGCGAGCCTTGTTTTTGGGTGCTTAAACCTCGGAGTGGCCGGATTAACCCTATGGCTGTTTCGGGATAGGATTGTGCGTGGCGTATGGATCGTTTGGGCCGTTTCCATGCTTGCCTCCTTCGGCGCGCTTGCCAACTCTGAACGATTGGTCAATGTGGTCGACGCCAATCTTTACGAGGATGACATCATCCTCAATGAAGCAACCCCATACCAGCAAATCACAGTAACCCGGTTTCGCGACCGGGTTCGCCTGTTTCTGGATCGCTCCATTCAGTTCGATACACTGGATGAACATCGTTATCACGAGGCCCTGGTTCATCCCGCCCTGTCTCTCGCACCACGCAAAACCAAGGTTCTCATCCTGGGGGGCGGGGATGGGATGGCCGCCCGGGAAGTCCTGCGCCACAGATCTGTCGAGACTGTCACGCTTGTTGATCTTGACCCACGGGTCACGGAGCTTTTCCGCGATCACCCGAAGCTGTCACCGCTGAACGATCATGCCTTGCAGGACCCCCGCGTGGAAATCATCAACATGGACGCTTGGAAATTCGTAGATGGCGGAACGGAAGTTTACGATGTCATAATCGCCGACTTGCCCGACCCGCGCTCGATCCACCTGTCGAAACTCTATACGCGCGCGTTTTACACCTTGATGACACAGCGACTCTCGGCGCAGGGAATCTTCGTTACACAGGCAGGGTCGCCGCTTTTTGCACGCGATGCCTTTTGGTCCGTGGTTGCAACCCTGGAAGCTGCAAACGCCCCCGGGGCGGTTGATCAAGGTCTTTGGACCCTGCCCTATCATGTGCATATCCCGAGTTTTGGCGACTGGGGCTTTGTACTGGCCGCGCCCGAAGCCCTACGGCAAAACCCGCTTCAATTGCCGCAAGGCCTGAAATTCCTTACTAGGGATACTTGGCAGGCGTCCCATGTCTTCGGACGGGACGTGTTGCGGACGGACGTCGAGATCAATACGCTCCAATCTCACGCATTGGTCGGCTACTACAACGCCGGTTGGGACCATTGGTTCCGATGAGGCGCACGTGTCACTTCGGTTAGCTTCACGAAGTCCGGGCGCAGTGTTTCTTCCAGATGCTTGGCGGCGATATGGGCATCGGCCGTGCCGCACATGAAAATGTCAATCGCGGCATATTCCAGCTCGGGCCATGTATGAATGGATATGTGCGACTCCGCCAAAAGAACGACCCCCGTTACACCGCCACCCTCACCAAAATGATGAAACTTCGAATCTACAACGGTTGCCCCGGCCTTGCGGGCCGCAGCGTGCAAAGCGGCTTCCAGCACCTCCGCGTCTTTCGCATACTGGCCACCAAAGTGGTCTAGGATCAAATGGCATCCGGGAAGGTGGTCTTGCACTGACATGCAGATTGTCTAGCCGAGGTTGATGGCATGTGGAAGACTGGATTAAACGCCCCAAGCGGCGCATTTTCGGTCAACCGTCTTGCGGGACACTCCAAGCCTGCGCGCGGCCTCAGCACGGTTTCCGCCGCAAGCGTCCAACACGTTCATGATATGACGCTGTTCAACAAGTTCTAGCGTTTCAATGGCTTCAGCCCCGGTCACGCACCCCGACCCGGCGAATTCCTCGGGGAATTGCCCCAAGATAACCGAACGTTCGATCAGATTGCGCAGTTCCCGCACATTCCCGGGCCAGTCATAGCGGCTCAACTTCAAAAGCACCTCTTCGTTCATATCGAGTGCGGGCAACCCGAGCATGCGGGAAAAATCGCTCATGAACAGAGAGGCAAGTTCGACAATATCCTCGGTTCGTTCGTTCAACAGCGGCATCTCGATTTTCATCACATTGATACGATGATAGAGATCGGCGCGGAAACGTCCTGCCGCGACTTCGGCTTCGAGATCAGCATTGGTTGCAAAGAAGAAACGCAAATTGAGCGGAATGTCACGTTCGGCACCGGTAGGACGTATGCGGCGATCTTCCAAAACGCGCAACAGGCTGGCCTGCACCTGTTCCGGCAATTGCGCGACCTCGTCAAGAAACAGGGTGCCACCATCAGCATGCAGGAACAAGCCGTCCTTGCGCCCGGCATCACCCTTGATGACACCAAACAAATCATCCGCGATGCGATCCGGCGCAATCGCCGCGCAATTGACGGCGACAAAGGGTTTTTCAGCGCGATCTGACATTCCGTGAAGCGTTCGCGCCGCAATTTCCTTGCCGGTTCCACTCGCCCCTGAAAACAAAACGGAAGTCGGCAATGGTGCGACCCTGTCCAACATATCGCGTACCTTGGCAATCGCTGGGGAATTCCCCAGCAACCGACCGCGCGCAGTTTGCCCGACTTCGGACAGTTCATGCTTGAGCAGATCGTTTTCGCGTCGCAGATACTTGCGATCAAGGGCGCGTGAGACGGCATTGAGAATCTGATTTGCACGAAATGGCTTGAGCACAAAATCCGCGACCCCTGCACGTAAGGCGCGAATTGCGGTATCAAGATCGGCATAGGCAGTGATCAGGATCGCATCGGCGAACAGCCCGATGCGGCGCTGTTCGGCAAGCCAATCCAGCCCCGTCACATCGGGCATGATGTTATCGAGAACGACGAGATCAAAATGCGATTGATCCAGGAACTCGGTCGCTTGCTTGCATGACGCGGCCTGCTCGATCCGCTTGCAATGCGGTTCGAGCACCTTGGTCAGGAAATTGCGCATACCGGGTTCGTCGTCGATAACAAGGATCGACGCGAGCGCAAGGTTCTCCCCATAGTCGCCACTATCAGAGCGCGTCCTGTCCTGAAGTGGCAAAGTCATTCGTTGGCGTCGCCTATGCGGACGGCATCACCCGAGGATACTTGCTCGGCGGAGAACCCCGCTTGATTTAGGGCAAAATAGGCCCCGATAGTGATAATCGCCGTGGCGGCAAAAGCGGCATACATGGCTTTCATTTCAGTTCTCCTTGCTGGCTGTGGCGCGACGTAGGAATGTGATCAGGTCCTGCCGGTCGTTGTCTTGCGTGATCCTTTGCATTGGCATTTTGGACCCTGGAATATAATGATCCGGGCCAATGTCGAACAAGGCGTCAATGGTGTCTTCGTTCCAGATGATCTCGGCGTTTTTCAGTGTCGGAGAGTAAGGATATTTCGGCAGGGCGCCGGCAGCACGCCCAAACAACCCGTAAAGGCTTGGCCCCGCCTTGCGCGAAGGCGGCGGGGTCAATGCATGACAGATCGAGCACTTGCGCATGAATTGTCTTTCCCCATTCGGCATGTCATCGGGGTCGCGCAGGAAACTGCGCTCTTCCCCGCCGGCGGGGTCAAACTCATTCAGCATTGACACGGGCCAAGAGTAGACAAGGTCGCTCAAACCGGCAGCAAGCACATTCTGCCCATCGTCGCTGAAAGCCAAGGCCCAGACAGGGCCCTGCTGCATCGCACGAAAATCGCGGACAATCTGCCAGCTATCGGTATCGATAATCATAATGAAACCATGCCCGTCACCCACAGCCAATTGTCGACTCGGCGCATGGTGCGCCAAAGCAAGTATGGGGCGGCGATCAAGCGAAAAATCATAAAGCTCGTCGCCGCTTCTGGTATCAATCACCCGCGTCACACCATCCACTGCGCCATAAGCGAGCCAACGGTCATTCGGCCCAACCAGCACACGATTGATGCCGAACCCTTGGTCTATCAGCACTCGATCACTGCGAGATGCGATATCCCAAATGCGAAGCCTTCCGTCGGCGGAGGCGGAATAGAGTAAGCCATCTTGTCCGAAAGCTACCGAATTGACGGGACCATCGTGACCTTCAAGAAAACGCTGTTGACCGCCGTCCAACGGCCAAATGCCAATCGTGCCATCCCAACTGGCTGAAGCAAGGGTTTCCCCGTCCGGCGATACCGCCAGCCCCATGATCTTCCCCTTGTGGGCGTCAAGCCGCGTTTTGGATCCAGATTTCGTATCCCAAACCAGAATCGAGAAATCATCCGCCGCAGAGACCAACTCCCCGGGGCCGACAAAGATAACGGTGTTCACCGCCGCGTTATGCCCTTCAAGCCACGTCGGTGTTCGCGCGTCCCAAAGACCAACCGAGTTGTCGAAACTTGCAGTGGCGACCTGACCGGTATCCTCATTTACTGCAATCCCCATGACGGGGCCACCGTGCCCTTTCAGCGTTGTGAACTGCTGACTGGCCACCGGGACAGCGGCCAGAAAGAAGACAGCAAGGTAGGCACAAAACCCGCGCATCACTCTGCAGGCGTTGATGCCTTGCCCGGCGTTGAAGCTTCATCCTTCTCTTCCAGCTCTTCCAGCCACAATGAGTGGTGCTCACGTGCCCATTGCTCTTCGACCTCTCCCGAGCCCATGGCATCGAAAGCGCCCTCCATACCGACCGAACCGATGTAGATATGGGCAAGGATTATCGCCATGAGGACGAAGCTGACAATCGAGTGCCACGATTGAGCCAACTGCATTTCCTCATGCGGGGCAAGATCGGTAGGCAACGCGCCAAAGCCCAGCACTTGGGGCAAGCCCATTCCATTCAACACCTCGAAGGTCTTGGCGAACATCGGCAATTCGAACGGGAACAGTAGCGATAGACCCGATGCCGAAATCGACGCACCCAAAAGAATGACTGACCAGAAGATCACCTTTTGGCCAGCATTGAATTTCTTCGCGGGCGGATGCACGCCTTTCTTGAAGATGCCACCGCCGACGGCAAGCCATTTCAGATCGGTCTTGTTCGGAATGTTGTGAACAACCCAGAACACGAAGGCAAGAACCAAGCCCAACATGAAGGCCCAAGAGATATTGTTGTGAACCCATTTACTCGCGACAGCGATTGTCGCAAAGGCCTCATGGCCGAAGGTCGGAATCAGGAATTTGCGTCCCATAAGCGAGATCAATCCGGTGATCCCCAAGACAATGAAAGATCCAGCCATCAACCAATGCGCAAAACGCTCCATGAACTGGAATCGCGTCACAGTGCGACCGGTTTTGTCGCCATCAATCGTGATGCGACCACGGAAAAGGTAAAACAGCGCCAACAAGCCCAGAGTGCCGACAAGCCCCCAACCGCCGTAGGTGATCAGCGGACCCTGACGGAACTCCAGCCATGCCATGCCACCGTCCTGAACCAGAACCTTCGCTTCGTCGCCCCCCGCCGAGACCTTCACATTGGCGTCGTTGAACCGCAGATCGCGCCAGACTTCCGCGTCCGAGATAGGGCCAAGCGGACCGAGGCCGGGCGCGGATTCTCCATCACCTTCCCCGCCGCGCCTGAAACTGTTGTCAACTGTCTCCCCCCGCTGGCGGGCAAGAATATCTTCCAAGGTTGGCGCGCCGCCTGTCGCCGAACGATCAATTTGCGGCGTTTCACCAGCCTCTTGAGCCGATGCGGGGGCCACCAAGACTATAGACAACAATAGAGCACACAGAAGACGGGTCATGGCGATCTGTCCTGTTCAAGAATTAAGGGCAACCCAGTCGGGCGACAGAAGCACCGCCCGACCGTTTGTAAAAGGCTTTTGGTGCGCGCCACCAAAGCGCGCACCCCGACCCATCTAGGATCAACCGCCTTTTTGTTCGTAGGCCGTACCCCAGCCCCAGGCACCGGTGCCGAAACCGCGTGCGACGACGCGCTCACGGTAGATGTTGGCAACGACGTCGCCATCACCGGCCAGAAGCGCCTTGGTCGAGCACATCTCGGCGCAGATCGGCAATTTGCCTTCCGCGATCCGGTTGCGCCCGTACTTCTGGAACTCGGCTTGGGAGTGGTTCTCTTCGGGGCCACCGGCACAGAAGGTACACTTGTCCATCTTGCCGCGGCTGCCGAAGTTGCCTGCCTGCGGGTACTGCGGCGCGCCGAAGGGGCACGCGTAGAAGCAATAACCGCAACCGATGCAGAGGTCTTTGGAGTGCAGAACCACCCCTTCCTCGTTCTGGTAAAAGCAGTCTACGGGGCAGACCGCCATACAGGGTGCATCGGAACAGTGCATACAGGCGACCGAGATCGACCGTTCACCAGGTTTGCCATCTTCTATGGTGACAACCCGACGGCGGTTGATACCCCAAGGCACCTCATGCTCGTTCTTACAGGCAGTGACACAAGCGTTGCATTCAATGCAGCGTTCGGCGTCACATAGGAATTTAGCTCTAGCCATTTCCGTTTCTCCTTATGCTGCGCTGATCTTGCAGAGAGTCGCTTTCGTCTCCTGCATTTGCGTGACCGAGTCATAGCCGTATGTCTGGGCGGTGTTGGTCGACTCACCCAGAACATAAGGATCGGCGCCATCGGGATACTTGTGGCGCTGATCCTCACCTTGGAAATGACCGCCGAAGTGGAAAGGCATGAAGGCAACGCCTTCCCCCACACGTTCGGTGACCATGGCCATGACCTTGACCTTGCCGCCTTCTGGCCCTTCGACCCAGACATCGCCACCATCCCGCACACCAAGGTTATTGGCGTCACGCGGGTTGATCTCGACGAACATGTCCTGTTGCAGTTCGGCCAGCCACGGGTTCGACCGGGTTTCATCCCCGCCGCCCTCATACTCGACCAGACGACCAGAGGTCAGAATGATCGGGTAGTCTTTCGAGAAGTCCTGCTTCTGGATCGACGCATAGAGGGTGGGCAGACGATAGTCGCGCCGGTCCTCGTAGGTGGGATAATCCTCGACCAGATCGCGCCGGTTCGTATAGAGCGGCTCGCGGTGCAACGGCACCGGATCGGGGAAGGTCCATACAACGGTCCGTGCCTTGGCGTTGCCGAAAGGCGCGCACTCATGCTTGATCGCCACCCGCTGGATGCCGCCCGAAAGGTCGGTTTTCCAGTTGGTTTTCGGGCCAGCAACCGCATCAATGGCTGCACGTTCCTCATCAGTCAGGTCCGAATCCCAGCCAAGGTCCATGAGCATCTGCATGGTGAATTCGGGATACCCATCCTGGATTTCCGAATTCTGGCTTGCAACGCCCTCGGCGAGAAGGTTGTCGCCATCACGTTCCACACCAAAGCGGGCGCGGAATGTCAGGCCACCCTTCGAGACAGGTTTGGACATGTCATAGAGGTTCGGCGTCCCGGGATGATTCATCTCGGGCGTGCCCCAGCTTGGCCACGGAAGACCGTAGTAGTCCCCGTCAGCAGGCCCACCAATCGCTTGCAGCGTGGTGCGGTCGAAGGTGTGCTGGTTCTCCATGTGCAGCTTGAGCCGCTCAGGCGATTGCCCGGTATAGCCAATCGTCCACATACCGCGGTTGATCTCGCGCAGCGTGTCTTCCATGCTTGGCGTCACACCGTCATCTTCAAGTGCGATGTTACGGAAGATGCGGTCGTGGAAGCCGAACTTCTTCGAGAAGAGACCGATGATCTCATGGTCGGACTTTGACTCGAACAGCGGTTCGACAACTTTTTCGCGCCATTGCAGGGAACGGTTCGATGCTGTGACCGAGCCTTTGGTCTCGAACTGCGTACAGGCGGGCAGCAGGTAAACGCCGTCCTCCCGGTCATGCAGCACGGCCGAAACGGTCGGATAAGGGTCGATCACGACAAGCATGTCGAGCTTTTCCATGGCCGTTTTCATCTCGGTCATGCGGGTCTGCGAGTTGGGCGCGTGGCCCCACAGAACCATGGCCCGCACGTTATTCGGTTGGTCGATGTTTTCCTTGTCTTCAAGGATACCGTCGATCCAGCGACTCACGGGAATACCCTTCAGGTTCTGAAGCGATTTTTCCTTGCCGTCAGCCCCGGTTAGGGTGTCAAAGTTGCCAGCCAACCATTCGGGGTCTTCATCCCAAACGCGGGCCCAGTGGCCCCAAGCGCCCTTCGACAGACCATAATACCCCGGCAGGGTGTGGCTCAGAACACCAAGGTCCGTCGCGCCCTGCACGTTGTCATGGCCGCGGAAGATGTTGGTGCCACCACCCGAGGTGCCCATGTTGCCAAGGGCGAGTTGCAGAATGCAGTAGGCACGGGTGTTGTTGTTGCCGTTGGTATGCTGCGTACCACCCATACACCAGATCACGGTGCCGGGGCGGTTGTTGGCCATGGTACGTGCCACACGCTCAAGCTGGCTACCGGGTGTGCCGGTCACACGCTCGACTTCCTCGGGTGTCCACTTGGCCACTTCTTCCTTGATCTGGTCCATACCCCAGACACGGGTGCGGATGAACTCCTTGTCCTCCCAACCGTTCTCGAAGATGTGCCACAGGATACCCCAGACAAGCGCCACGTCCGAACCGGGGCGGAACCGGACATATTCATCGGCATGCGCTGCCGTGCGGGTAAAGCGCGGGTCGCAGACGATGAGAGGGGCGTTGTTCTGTTCCTTGGCTTTCAAAACGTGCAACAGCGAGACGGGGTGCGCCTCGGCCGGGTTGCCACCGATGATGAAGATCGCCTTGGATTTGTGGATGTCGTTGTAGCTGTTGGTCATGGCGCCGTAGCCCCATGTATTGGCAACACCCGCAACGGTGGTCGAGTGACAGATCCGCGCCTGGTGATCCACGTTGTTCGTGCCCCAGTAGGCGGCGAACTTGCGGAACAGGTAGGCCTGTTCGTTGTTGTGCTTGGCCGACCCCAGCCAATAGACGCTGTCCGGGCCGCTTTCTTCGCGGATGTTCATCATGCCGTCGCCGATCTCGTCGATCGCCTGTTCCCAGCTGATGCGCTTCCACTCACCGCCCTCTTTCTTCATCGGGTACTTCAGGCGGCGCTCACCATGGGCGTGCTCGCGTACCGATGCGCCTTTGGCGCAATGGGCACCAAGGTTGAAGGGGCTGTCCCAACCGGGCTCTTGCCCGACCCAGACACCGTCTTGCACCTCCGCGACGACCGTACAGCCGACCGAACAGTGCGTGCAGACAGATTTCACAGTTTCGACAGCGCCGTTCGCTGCCGTGGCCGCATTGGCCTTGGTTACGGTGCCACCTGTGGCCCCGATCGCGGCAAGGCCACCAATGGCCAGACCGCTGCCGCGCAGAAACGCGCGGCGATCGACGGATTTCCCGGCGACCTCAGACAGGATACTTGTCCGCTGGGGGCGTCTCGCAACCCCGTTGGTCTTTTTCCTAAGCATGTTTTCATCTCCTCCCGGGCCCACCCAAATGGGTTTGCTGGGTACTAAGGTTATCCACTGAACAGTCGGGCCAATCGCAACCAGTCGTCAGCGGGTCGTGTGATATCGTCCGATCAGAACCGGGCGCTATCGAGGTAAGCGCGCGTGTGCGCAGTATCTTGCATCTTGTCAGATGAAAGATCGGGCTCGGCCGCTTCGGCCTGCCCACCAGTCGCTGCTGTCACGACCGCAACCGCGGGC
>DATFKJ010000041.1:0-2610 GCA_035268705.1 Roseovarius sp.
CGTACCAATTCCCTTGCCCAAATCCGCCGCTGTCATGGTCAGCCAGTCGCGCATGCCCTGCCCTTTCGTGTCATGTGTCGCGCGCCACGGTAGCGGCAGCGGAGCGCATGGACAATCCCGCGAGAACAGCCATATTGCGGCTCATGGAACATGATACCGATATTGCCATCGTCGGCGGGGGGCTGAATGGCCCTGCCCTTGCCATCGCCCTTGCCCAAAAAGGGTTTCGCGTGACCGTGATCGACAGCCTGTCGGAGACCGCGCGCAAAAACGCGGGTTTTGACGGACGGGCCTATGCACTGGCCATGGCGTCGGTGCGCCTGTTGCGGGCCATCGGGGTTTGGAGCCGCGTTGAGGACCACAGCCAGCCGATGCTGGAAATCAAGGTGAGCGACGGGCGCGCGGGCGAAGGGCCTTCGCCGTTTTTCCTGCATTTCGATCATGCCGAGATCGAAGAGGGGCCAATGGGCCATATGCTTGAAGATCGCTTTCTTCGGCGGGCTTTCTTGGAGGCGATGAAGGACGAGGCGAATATCACCCAAGTGCGCGATACTGTGGTCGCGCAGGAGGTCGAGGCCGGTGGGATGCGTGTGACGCTTGAGTCGGGCAAAACCCTGTCGTGTCAATTCCTTGTGGGATCGGACGGGCGCACCTCGGGCACGGCGCAGCGGGCCGGGATCAAGCGGACCGGTTGGGCCTACGGCCAGACCGCTTTGGTTGCCGCGATTGAACATGAGGCCCCGCATAACGGCGTGGCGCATCAGTTTTTCATGCCGCCGGGGCCTTTGGCGATCTTGCCGCTGCCGGGGAATGTCAGCTCAATCGTCTGGAGTGAAACCGAGGAGACCGCCGCGCGCTTTGCGGAGTTGTCGAATGAGGAGTTCATGGAGGTGCTGCGCCCCCGTTTCGGTGATTTTCTGGGCGATATCAAGCTCAAGGGCAAGCGGTTCACCTATCCGCTGAACCTGACCATTGCCAATCATTTCGTGGCCCCTCGTGTGGCGCTGATTGGGGACGCGGCGCATGGGATGCACCCGATTGCCGGACAAGGGTTGAACGCCGGGTTGCGGGATGTGGCCGCCTTGGCGCAGGTCTTGGACGAGGCGCAGAGGCGCGGTGAGGATATTGCCGCCCCTGACGTTTTGGCGCGGTATCAGCAGTGGCGGCGGTTTGATACGGCCACGCTGGCGCTGGTGACGGATGCCACCAACAAGCTGTTTTCAAACGACAATCCAATATTGCGGTTTGGCCGCGATCTGGGCATGGGGGCGATCAACGCGATGCCAAAACTGCGCCGGGCCTTTATCCGCGAGGCGGCGGGCCTGACCGGGGATTTGCCGGATTTGATGAAGGGGTAACGGCCAAGGATTTTCGAAAATCCTTGGTCAAGCGATTTCGAAATCGCTTGCTGGTTCGGATGGTTAGTCGCGTTCCAGAACCCTTATCATCGTGTCGCCATAGCGGCGTTCGTCGAGCAGGGTCAGCCCCTCGGGCGGGGTGATTTCGGCGCTTTCTTCCCAGACGATCAGGGCCTCATCGGCGATCCAGCCGCCCGCGAGGGCGGCGTTTAGCGCCGCCTCGCCCATTTGTTTGCCGTAGGGTGGATCGAGAAAGACGAGGTTTGCGGGCGCACCGGGGCAGTCGCCCAGTTTTCGGGCGTCGCGTTGGATCACACGGGTTTCCCCTTCGGCACGACAGATACCGATGTTTTGCCGCAGGAGTTTAAGGGAGGTGCGGCCGTTTTCAACGAAAGTGACGGCCTCGGCCCCGCGCGACAGCGCCTCAAGCCCCAAGGCCCCCGTCCCTGCGAAAAGGTCCAGCACTTGCGCCCCATCGCAAGGGTCGCCAAAGCCGCCCGCCAGCATGTTGAAGAGGCTTTCTCGCACCCGGTCGGACGTTGGGCGCAGGTGCGCGCCCGCATCCCCCTTGCCGACAGAGGCAAGGCGGCGGCCACCGAAGTCTCCGCCGATGATCCTCATGCACGCAGGAGGGTTTTGAGGTCAGTCTCGGGGTTGGCCACCGCCTCGGGGTCGGCGGTTTTGCCCGCGTCGATCAGGCGTTTACCGACCATGTAGGACCGCGGTTCGTTCATGGCGTCCACGGCCAGAAGTTGATCGCCCTTGAAATACCAGAAGGAGGCATGGCCTTCGGCGTCACCGGGGCGGGTGACGATATGGTCATACCCGGTGTTGAGGCCCGCGATTTGCAGTTTCACATCGTATTGGTCGGACCAGAACCACGGTTGCGGGATATATGTCTTGCCCGCGCCCATGATGTTTTCGGCCACGCATTCGGCCATGTCGATGGCGTTGGGGACCGATTCAAGGCGAACACGCCCCTCGCCCAGCGGGAAGGAGGCGCAATCGCCTGCCGCCCAGATCGACAGGTCGCTGGTGCGGCCCTGTTCATCGCATTTGATACCGTTGTCGATCAGAACGCCCGAGAGTTCCGCCAAGGAGGTCGCGGGGGAAATGCCGACACCGACAATGACGAAATCAACATCAAGTTCGCTCCCGTCGCTAAGGCGGGCGCCGGTGACGCGAGTGTCGCCCAACAGGGTGTCGAGGCCCAGCCCCTCGCGGATATCCACCCCGTGGGAGGTGTGCAGCG
>DATFKJ010000042.1:0-10827 GCA_035268705.1 Roseovarius sp.
GCGGTGATGGACGCCTTTGTCGCGGCCTTCCGCCTGCCCAACATGTTCCGCCGCTTCTTTGCCGAAGGGGCGTTCAACGCGGCCTTCGTGCCGATGTTTTCAAAGCGGTTGGAGGGTGACGAGGACGCGGTGGGCTTTGCCGCGCAGGCGCTTTCGGGGCTGGCCTTTGTCCTGCTCATCCTCACTGGCCTCGCCATGGTGTTCATGCCGGCGCTGGTCTGGGCCACGGCCGAAGGGTTCGTGGGCGACGAGCGCTTTGACCTGACGGTGGAATTCGGACGGGTTGTTTTCCCCTATATCTTCTTCATCTCGTTGGCGGCGCTGTTTTCCGGTGTCTTGAATGCAAGCGGGCGATTTGCTGCCGCCGCGGCAGCACCTGTGCTGCTCAACATCATGCTGGTCACGGCAATGAGCGCCTCGGCCATTATGGGCAAGCCGGTGGCCTCGGCGCTGGTCTGGACCATCCCGTTTGCCGGGGTTGCGCAACTGGCGCTGGTCTGGGTGGCCGCCGACAAGGCGGGGATGCGTATCAGGTTTACGCGCCCGCGCTGGACGCCCGAGATGTCACAGCTTGTCCGGATTGCCATTCCGGCTGCATTGGCGGGCGGCGTGATGCAGGTGAACCTTTTGGTGGGCCAGCAGGTGGCGTCGAACTTCGACAAGGCGGTAAGCTGGCTTTATTCTGCCGACCGATTGTATCAATTGCCGCTGGGCGTGGTGGGGATTGCCGTGGGCATTGTCCTGTTGCCCGATCTCTCGCGCCGCTTGAAGGCGGCAGATGACACCGGCGCACGCGAGGCCTATTCGCGGGCGGCTGAAATTTCATTGGCGTTGACGGTACCATCGGCGGTGGCCTTGGTGGCTATCCCGATGCCGATTGTCTCGGTTCTGTTCGAGCGGGGCGCCTTTGGATCGGACGATACGGCGGCGACGGCTTTGGCGGTGGCGATCTATGGTTTGGGCCTGCCGGCCTTCGTTTTGCAAAAGGTGCTGCAACCACTGTTCTTCGCGCGCGAGGATACCAAGAGCCCCTTCCGCTTTGCGCTGGTCGCGATGGTGGTGAACGCGGTTCTGGCGATTGGGCTTGCCTTTGCGCTGGGCTGGATCGCGGCGGCGATTGCGACCACGGTGGCAGGCTGGGCCATGGTGTGGCTTTTGATGCGCGGGGCGCGACCCTTGGGCGATGTGGCGCGCTTTGACGAGCGGTTTCACCGGCGTATTTGGCGGATCGTTGCGGCGTCACTTGCTATGGGCGCGGTGCTTTGGGGGGTGAACCTTGTGCTGTCACCGCTTTTCGAGGTGGGCGGGCTGCGCTGGCTGGCGCTGTTGCTGTTGATCGGGATCGGGACCGTGGCCTATTTCGGCATTGGTCATGCCTTGGGCGCGTTCCGGGTGCAGGAGTTCGGCAAGGCGTTCCGGCGGGGCGGTTAACTGCGCCGGATGCGGGTGCGGATACGCCGCCAGCCGCCGGGGGCGAGAAAGATCGACAAGATGAACCCCGCTCCAAACCCCGCCACATCGGCGATCCATGTGCTGTTGGCCCCAAAGAGCAGGCCGAAGATCAGTTGCAAGAGCATCAGAATCCCGATGAGGGTAAAGGCGCGGTATTGCTGTTCGCCCATCTGCCCCAGCTTCAGCCACATCAGGTAGGTGAACCCGCCAATCAGGCCATAGACCCCGGGAAAGGCCCCGATGACCCAAGGTTGTGCCGCCGCGAAAAGGGTGAAGACCACGGCCCCGGCAATTCCCGAAAGCAGGAACAGGGCAATGACCGCCCATTGGGCGAACACCTCGCCCACGAATTTGCCAAGGGCCAAAAGCATGACGCCCGCGAAAAGCGCATGTGTGAAGGTGCCGTGGATGAAGGGGAAGGTCAGGAAGCGTTGCAGATGCTCCAGCGGCCAGATGTTGTTTTGCAGCATCCAGAGGAAGACATCGGCGTTGTAACCATAATCCTGAATGGCCGCGGTCCGCCAACCCACGGCGGCGGGGCCGCCAACAAGGCCTCGGGAGCCAAGGAAAAACGTGGTTTCAATCCCGAGGACCAACAGGAAAAGCGCCACCACGACGGGCGGAAGCGGATTGACGGGGGTATGGTTCTCGGGGCTGCTCATGGCCTGCTCTCCTTGACGGGGCTGTGCCCCATGGGTAAGCGAGGCGAACAGCAAAATCCACCACGGAGATCGACCATGCCAGAGGCGTGTTTCACCCCCCGGGTCTTTTCGGGCATCCAACCCTCGGGGCGTCTGACCTTGGGCAATTATCTGGGCGCAATGAAGCGGTTCGTCGAGATGCAGGACGAGGGGCGCGAGACCATCTATTGCATGGTCGACTTGCACGCGATTACCGTTTGGCAGGACCCTGCCGACCTGCGCCGGGCCACGCGGGAGCTGTGCGCGGGGTATATCGCCGCCGGGCTGGACCCGGAAAAGTCGATCCTGTTCAACCAGAGCCAAGTGCCCGAGCACACGCAACTGGCGTGGATTTTCAACTGTGTCGCGCGCATGGGCTGGATGCAGCGGATGACGCAGTGGAAAGACAAGGCCGGCAAGAACCAGCAGAATGCTTCATTGGGGCTGTTTGCCTATCCGGCGCTGATGGCGGCGGATATCCTGTGTTATCACGCCACCCATGTACCGGTGGGCGAAGATCAGAAGCAGCATATTGAACTGGCCCGCGAAATCGCGGCCAAGTTCAATCACGACTATGATCAGGAGTTCTTTCCGATCACCGAGCCCGTGATCGAAGGCGCGGCGACGCGGGTGATGAGTCTGCGGGACGGATCGAAGAAAATGTCGAAATCGGATCCTTCGGATATGAGCCGGATCAACCTGACCGATGATGCCGATACCATTGCCAAGAAAATCCGCAAGGCCAAGACCGACCCCGAGCCGCTGCCCTCGGAGGTCAAGGGGCTGGAGGAACGGGCCGAGGCGCGCAACCTTGTGAAGATCTATGCCGCACTGTCCGAACAGAGCGTGGATCAGGTGATGGCCGAGGTGGGTGGCAGGGCGTTCTCCGAGTTCAAGCCGATGTTGGCCGATCTGGCGGTGGACCGTCTGGCGCCGATTTCGGGCGAGATGGCGCGGTTGATGGATGACGTGAGTGAGATCGACCGGATTTTGGAGCACGGGGCGGAGCGCGCCCGCGCGATTGCAACCCCGATCCTGCAAAAGACCTATGACATTGTCGGGATGGTGGGTGCGAAGGTTTAATGTGGTTATCAAATTGAGCGGCTTGCGCCGCGCAGGATAAGCGCGCTGTCGCGCGCCGCTGGGGGGCTTTGCCCCCGCCGCCCTTTGGGCGACTCCCCCAGGATATTTAAGGCCAGAAGAAAGGGGGCGGTAAGGCCCCCTTGTGTTTTCGTTACAGCATCAATTGGTAGCTGGTCGGAACGTACGTGTAGCCCTCGCCTTGTTTTTCCACAAAGCCGGTGCCGGGCCATGGCATGTGGTAGCCGATGAAGGGCAGTTGATCGGCGGCCAGCATGTCAAGGATGCTGCGGCGGGTTTTGGCGGCGGCGGCTTTGTCCATGTCGAATTTCACTTCCCAATCCGGGTAGCCGAGCGACCAGACATAGTGGTTGGCGAAATCGGCGGCGACGAGCAGTTGCTTGCCCTCGCTTTCCAGCATGTAGGTCATGTGGCCGGGGGTGTGGCCGAAGGCGGCCATGGCGGTGATGCCCGAGGCGACGCTGCCGCCATCGTCGAGCATGGTCATTTGTTCGGCCAGTGGGCGGACTTTTGACTCGAAACCGTCGTTGTCCATTGCGGCCCATGCATCGAATTCCTGTGCGCCGGTGACATAGCGGGCATTGCGGAAAGCGGGCGCATCGCCGGCCATCAGCCCGCCGATGTGGTCGCCGTGCATGTGGGTGATGACCACCACGTCGATTTGATCGGCGGTATAGCCCGCTTGTTCGAGTGCGGCGGTGGTGGCTTCGGCATTCAGGCCGGTGTCAAAGAGGACCAGTTCGCTACCGGTGTTGACCACAGTTGGTGTAAAGAAAAACTGTGCTGCGTCGGTCGGTATATGGGCCGCTTGCGAGGCTTCGGCGAAGGCGTCGGCACTGACGTTCATGCCGAAGATGTTTTGCGGGTCCGGCACGGTGCGGGTCCCTGCGAGGATCGTTGTGACCTCGAAGTTGCCGAGAGTGACGCGATTGAAACGGGTGGAGGCCACGCCCATCATCGGGGCCGCGGCGCGCGCGGCACCTGTGGTTGCGGCGGCCAGCGGCAGGGCCGCGGCGGAGGCCAGAACGTGGCGTCGGGTCAAACCTGTCTTGGTCATTGGAAAACCTCTCTGTCTGATGATGACTTCATGCCATAGTCTAGCGCGAGACTGTGAACGCCGTTGGCAATTCACGGTAATGTGAAAGCGCATTGTCGCCTTAACGGCGGTGCCGGGACGCGCTAAGGTCAGCGCCATGATCGGTATCCTGCGAAATCCTACCTTCCGCGCGCTTTTTTCTGCGCAGGTCATAGCCCTTGTGGGAACGGGCCTTTTGACCGTGGGCTTGGGCCTTTTGGCCTATGACCTTGCGGGGGAGCGCGCCGGGGTGGTTCTGGGTATGGCGCTGACCCTGAAGATGGTGGCCTATGTTGGGTTGTCGCCGGTGGCGCAGGCCGTGGCGACGCGCCTGCCGCGCAAGGCTGTCTTGGTGGGGGCGGATGTGGTGCGGGCCTTGGTGGCGTTGTGCTTGCCCTTTGTCAGCGAGGTTTGGCAGATTTACGCACTGATCTTCGTGTTGCAGTCGGCCTCGGCCACCTTCACGCCCGCCTTTCAGGCCGCGATCCCGGATGTTCTGCCGGATGAGGGGGACTATACCCGGGCGCTATCGCTGTCGCGACTGGCCTATGATCTGGAAAATCTGCTCAGCCCGGCCTTGGCGGCGCTTTTGTTGACACTGGTGAGCTATAGTTGGCTGTTTGTCGGGACGGTTCTTGGGTTCGTGATCTCGGGGGGCTTGGTGCTGTTGGCCGCTGTGCCGCCTTTGGGAAAGGATGCGCGCCAGCGACCGTTCCGTGAGCGTTTGACACGCGGTATTCGGATTTATCTTGCCACGCCGAGATTGCGGGGGCTTTGGGCGCTCAATCTTGCCGCTTCGGCGGTAGGGGCCTTTGTTTTGGTCAACACGGTGGTCTTGGTGCGGTCGAGCTATGGCGGTGATGAACGCAGCTTGGCCGTTGCCATGGCCGCCTTCGGAGCAGGCTCCATGGGGGCGGCCATGGTTCTGCCGCGCGTGTTGGAGCGCATGGCGGACCGGCCCGTGATGATGATGGGCGCGCAGGGATTGGTTGTGGTGGCGTTGATCATGGGCGCGCTTTTGGCTTTCGATGGTTTGCCGGGGTGGACAGTATTCCTGTTGGTTTGGGTGATGATTGGTTTTTTATATGCCTCTGTCCTGACGCCGTCAGGGCGGCTTTTGCGGCGCTCGGCCCATGCCGAGGACCGGCCTGCCGTCTTTGCCGCGCAGTTTGCCCTGAGCCATGCCTGTTGGTTGGTGACCTACCCCACAGCCGGTTGGGCGGCGCAGGGGCTTGGCATGGGCGGGGCCCTTGTTTTGCTGGGCCTTATGGCCCTTGTAGGCGTGATCGTGGCGCGGGCGGTCTGGCCCGCGGGCCTTGCGCAAGAGATCGTCCATGAGCACCCTGATCTGCCGCCCGATCACCCGCATTTGCGCGCCCATGGCGGGCGGCGGCATGCCCATGTTTTCGTGATCGACGACGAGCACCGGGTCTGGCCGACGCAGGGCTAGGCCGCGCTGCAATCTGGACAATCGCGCGCCACTGTGACATGGCCCACGCGAACCAGGAGACACCAGATGACCACCACCCGTTTCGCCCCGTCGCCCACTGGATATATCCATGTGGGCAACCTGCGCACTGCCTTGATGAACTTCCTCATTGCCCGCAAGGCCGGGGGGCAATTCATCCTGCGGATCGACGATACCGACCCGGAACGGTCGAAAGAGGAATACGTGGATGCCATCAAGGCCGATCTTGAGTGGTTGGGCCTGCATTGGGACCGGGTTGAGCGGCAATCAGACCGTTTGGACCGCTATGTGGCTGCCGCCGATAAACTACGGGACATGGGCCGATTTTACGAGGCTTTCGAGACACCTACGGAACTGGACCTCAAGCGCAAGAAGCAGCTGAACATGGGCAAGCCGCCGGTCTATGACCGGGCGGCGCTGACCCTGTCGGACGAGGAGCGCGAGGCGCTGCGGGCCGAGCGGGGGGATGGTGTTTGGCGGTTCAAGCTGGAGCATGAGCGGATCGAGTGGGAGGATGGCATCCTTGGCCATACCTCGATTGACGCGGCAAGCGTCAGTGACCCGGTGTTGATCCGGGGGGATGGGCAGTTCTTGTATACCCTCGCCTCGGTCGTGGATGACACGGACATGGGTGTAACCCATGTTGTTCGCGGGTCGGATCACGTGACCAATACGGCGACACAAATCCAAATAATTCAGGCACTTGGCGGCAATGTGCCGAGTTTTGCGCACCATTCGCTTTTGACCGGGCCGCAGGGGGAGAGCCTGTCGAAACGCCTTGGCACGCTAAGCCTGCGGGACTTGCGGGCGTCGGGTGTGGAGCCAATGGCGCTGCTGAGCCTGATGGCGCGGCTGGGGTCGGCGGACCCGGTGGAATTGCGCACCGATATGGCGGAGTTGATCGACGGGTTCGACATCACCCGCTTTGGCGCGGCGCCGACGAAATTCGACGTGAATGACCTGTATCCGCTGACCGCGCGTATCCTGCATGAGCGCGGCTTTGAGGACGTCAAGGACCAGATCGCGGACATCGGTGTTCCCGATGATCTGGCCGAGCGTTTCTGGATGGTGACGCGGGAAAATATCACGACTCTCAATGACTTGTCCGCTTGGTGGGCGATGTTCCGTGACGGGGCGGAGCCAGTGATCGACGACGAGGACAAAGAGTTCGTGGCCGAGGCCATGGCGCTGTTGCCCGAGGGGCCTTATGACGGCGAGACTTGGGACACGTGGACCACGGCGGTGAAGGAGGCCACGGGGCGCAAGGGCCGGGGGCTGTTCATGCCGCTCAGGAAGGCGCTGACCGGGCAGAGCCACGGGCCGGACATGAGTCAGGTCTTGCCGCTGCTGCAAAATATCAAGTCCAAGGATTAACCTTTCGTAGAGATCGGCGCGAATCGGGGCTAACCTATTGGTTAACCGTAAAAATCGCTATCTGTATCGCGTCAGTATAACGTCGGTATCGCGTCGGTATTTTTCTCTGTGGCCCAGCAGGTTAACAGGGCGGACGGTGAGAAACGTACGTTTCGTACGGGAGTTTTGTACGTTCTTTCTGTTGTCACCCAAGTTGCGGGAGGCAACGGCCGAGCCGATATCCGGCTTTCATGCATTGTGCTTCAATTGATCTTTCCAAGCCAACGTTTGGACGGTTCTTTCCATCCAATCGCCGCATGTCTTCGTGGTGCCACGAACGATAAGGCGTTTCGCGAAATGCAGTGCTCCGCTCAATTGTTGCACGCGGTCCGACTTTGGCTGATGCCTCAGGTCAAAGGCGGAACGCTTTAGGTTCAGGCATCGCGATGCGTCACTGATGGCAAGCAGGCATCACTCTGATTTGGCAACTGTGCTCTCCAAATCCTGAAAATATGTTCGCAACGCAGCGTGCAAATCATCTGCGCCGATCTCTTCCAGTTTCTTGAACGCCAGTTTGATCATATGGCGATCATGGTGGATCGGGGTGATCCGCGTCAGAACCCAGCGTTGGGTGAAGTCGCGTACGACGGAGCCGGGTACATTCTTTTGGGTGAGCACCTGACGAAAGGCCAAATCAGCGGCTTCCTGATCTTCGGACTTGTCGGGTACCCGGCCATTTTGAACGGTTTCGAGGAAGAACTCCACCCACGGCTCTTGAATCCAGCTTTCACGAAAGCTTGGCTCAAGACGCTTCGGGAATTCCGAAACGGGCGGGAAGGGGTCAAAAACCTCGGCCAAAAGAGCGTAGGGCTCCTCAAGCTCAAACAGAAAGATCATCTTGATCAAAGCCTGTTTTTGGAACGTCCGGCTTGCCAGAAAGGCCTCGCGGAATCTTTCCCTGTCTTGCCCGATGGCCCGCGCCAAAGGTGCCAGCACGTCGCGGCTGACCCGTTCGAGCACACGGGTCTCGGCATTCTGGGCAAGATCCAGATAATACCGATCAACAAGCGCCTGCATCAAAGCGGGCTCTTCAAGGGCGAGTTCCATCACCAATTCGGACCGCAGGGGGAGGTGAGAGCGATGCACCAGCGCGATCAGTTCGCTCCGCTCGGCAATCGCGACGCGCTGTTCCAGTTGATGACTGAATTCGGCCAAGACCTGCCGCTGGGTCGCATTCAGACTGCGGAATGTCGATGCCTTTGCAAGGCCGCTCAATTCAGGGTCGTCCAGCAGTTCCTGAACCGCCGCATCCACGGCGGCTGGCGCACTGAAGCTGGCATTATTTGCGCCACCTTGGTCTGTCGGCGCAGGGTCGGGCGTGGCGATCAGGGCCAGCGCTTGCAGGTCATCTTCAAGACGGCGCGCGGGATCATGTGCAATTTCGGCAAAGGGGTGGCGAATGAACTCGGCGAATGCCCTTGAGTTGGGTTCGACGCTGACTTCGGTAAACTGCATCCAGAACGGGAAGTCGGCGCGCGACACCTTGAGGGACAGATTGCGCGCAAGAGTTTCGGAGCTGCGGGCGTCATGGATCAGATAGCCGCGCACATGGTCGATTTTCCATGGCGAAAGCCGCGCGCTCTGCCAGTTTTGCGGCACCCTGCTTTCAGACCATCCGACAAGCGCGCCGGGGCGTTCGACAATCACGTCCGCGACCAATTGATGGTCGTTGTCTTCCCGGTACAGGACGCCGTTCTTGCGCACAAACAACCGTGTTGAAATGCGCCCCTCCTGCCTGAGACGGACCCAGTCCAGCGCCGGATTCTGCAACAGCATCATGGCAATCGGATCTTCGACCCGCCGTATGTCTTTGGGCAAACTCGCAACATCAAGCTGCACCGATGCCGCGCTGACGGGGCCTTGTGCGGCCTGCGGCGCGTGCAAAATGCGGACACCGTCGTGGCGCGGATCGGGGAGCCACACTGACGGGTTCAGCAGCGCCAGGATCGTCACCGCCGCGATTCCAAGACCGATACGCCAGTCCAGCGCCGCGCCAAGGACACTCGGTAAAAAGACCAAATTCCAGAATGTCAGGATCAGAAGTACCCAAGCGAGCAAATAGCCAAGCCCGAAGGTGACCATAGAAAAAAATGCCAGAACATTCGGCAATTGCAAAACAATGACAGAAGTGACCGCAAGTGCCGTTGCAAGAAAAAAAGCAAAAGCGAATTGGGGCATGTAAAAATCCTTACCGTGAAATCCAAGCGAAGGTTGGAGAGACCTTTGACGCGAATGACGAAGATAAATGACTTGGCGTCAATTCGGCAACCAAGTTTGCGGGATGGGGATGCGTTTTATCTTCCGCGTCTGACCATAGATGCTGACGCAATAGCCAAGAAGGCGGGTTGGTTCGTCGCGCCCCTACGTTACCCAAGGCGCGGAGCGTTGTGCGCTTGGCGCATGGTCTCTTTTTCGGATTTGAGGGTCAGGGCCTCTTCGGCGTATTGGCGGGCGGTCTCGGACATCCGGGCCGCGGCCTTTGCCAGTGCCGGGTCGGGCGCGTCTTGCAAGACGCGCAGCGCGTGCAGCAGGCGGCAGGTCACTTCGATCGTGTCGGCCCCATCGCGGGCGGTGCTGGAAAAGGCGCTTTGGATCATCTCGTTGCGCGACAGTTCCGGGACGAAGATGCGGGGGAATTTCGGGTCTCCCTTGGCCTCCTCGGCGCCGGCCCAGTTCCAGAGCAGGCGTTCTTGCCGGGCGATGACGTCGATGGCGGTCCCGGGGTCGTTGATACCGGTCGATAGGGCGCGAGAGGCGATTTCCGACAGGACCAGCAGGCCGTAGGTGGCGTCTTGCTCGAACGTGCGGTGCTGACCGATGGTCAGGCTGTTTTGCACGGCTTTCCCCTGTTTCTCGGTCAGTCCCGTGGCATAGGCGACGGGTTGGCCCGTCAGCAGGAATTGCCCCGGGGCGGTGTGGATATAGATGCGCGCCTCGGATTTTTTGATGGCCTCGTGCATATGGGCGACGTCGATGAATTGCAGGTAGCCCGAGCGCGGCGAAGGAATGGGCGTGGCCTCGGTCGGGATGAGGGTTTCGGCGGTGAGGGGGCTGGCGCGCAGGGCGGGGGCGCGGCGGGTGAGTTGCAGGCTGGCGCGGGCTTCGGCCTCGGTCATGCGCAGGGTGGCGTCCATGCTGCCCAGATCGCTGAGGTGGTCGATCCAGCGCAGGAGTGCGAGAATAACCAGTACCACGACAGCCACGGTGAATATCAGCACCGTGACCGAAGAGCCCCCGCCATCGAGCCCCGCGCGCAGCAGGATGATGGAGGTCAGCGCGTAGACGAAGGCGCCGATGAAGGTTGCCAGAACGGATTGTGTCGTTGTGTCGGCCAGAAGGATGCGATGCGCCCGAGGTGTGGCCTGTGCGGCGGCGGCATTATGGGCCGAGACCATGACGTTGAGGGAAAAGGTGCTGACCGCAAGCATGCCCGAGGCGAGGATGGTCAGGATCGGCATCACGGTGTCCGGCTGGAACCGGTCGCGCAGGTCCTTTGGAATGAAGTCTTCGATATACATTGCGGCGACGGCAGCCACGACCGACAAAAGCGCCATCAAGGCCACGCGCACCCAAAGCCTGCGGGAGACGCGCAGCAGGATCATCATGGTTTGCGAGGCGGTTTTGAAATCGGCCATCGG
>DATFKJ010000043.1:0-9028 GCA_035268705.1 Roseovarius sp.
CGCGCGCACCTCCTCGGCCTCCATCGCCTGCGTCTGGGCAATGGTGCTTTGTGCGACAACTTCGGCGAGGCGCGCCTTGGTGGCCTCCAACTCGGCGCGTAGGGACGCCAGATCGGCATTGGCCTCGCTTGCGCCGGTTTCGGCTTGGCGCAGCTCTTCCTCCAAAGCGGCGATGCGGGCGTCGCGGTCGGCAAGGCTTGTCTCGGTTTCTTCCTGATCCAGCAGGGCCGCGGCAAGGCGGGTGTCGAGATCCTCCTGCGCGTCGCGGGCGGCGGCAAGAAGGGTCAGGGTTTCTTCGGCGCGCTTGCGCTGTTCTTCCAGCGCCAGCGTCATGGCGGTGAGTTCGGCATCGGCATCTTGCAGTTTTTCGCGCAGGGCCTCTGCCGCGGCGGCCTCGGCCAGACGCGCCTTCTCGGCCTCGGACAGTTCGGATTCGAGGGTTTCAATCTGGGCGGCCATCTCGCTTTGGGTGTCTTGCGAGGATTGGCGCAGGTCGGCCACAAGGGCCTCAAGCGCCTCGCGCCGAGCGGCGGCAAGACGGGCGGCCTCGGCCTGGGCATCGACTTCCTCGCGCAGGGAGGCGAGGGTAAGTTCCAACGCCTCTTGTTCCGAGAGAAGCGCGTCACGCTCGCCTTCCAGTTCGGCCACTTGCCCCAATGCCGTGTCGCGTTCGGCCAGAAGTCCCGCGACCTGTTCCTCAAAACTGGCGATGCGGGATTGGGCGGCGGTCAGGGCCTCGGCCTGTTCGGCGGTCTGGCTTTGCAATTGCGCGATCAGGGCGGCTTGCTGCTGTTCGCGTTCGCGGGCATCGCCCAGCGTGGCGGTCAGTTCCCCCACCCGGTCGGTAAGCGTGGCGTTGCGGTCTTGCTCAAGCCCGAGAGCCTGTGCCAGTGCGGCCACTTCGGAAGAGAGTTCATCCAGTTTGCTGGCCTGCCCGGTGATGGTTTCGCGCAGGACGAATTGCACTACCATGAAGATCGTCAGCACGAACATCAGCACCAGCAGAAGGCCGGTCATCGCATCGACAAATCCGGGCCAGATCGAGGCCTGAAACCGTGTGCCTGTGCGCCGCGAGAGGGCCATGGATCACCCCTCCTGCGTTGGGGGCGTTTGCCGCGATGATTGGGTGCTGCCACGGGCGCGTTGTGGGGCACTGCTGCGCGGCAGGGACCGGATCGCGGAGGAAAGCGCTGCAATATCGGTGCGCAACTCGGTCATGGTTTCCTGACGCCCGGCGCTGATTTCTTCCAGGATGCGCAGCATCTGCACGTCGATCGAGCGCAGGCGCATCCGGCTTTCGGCATCAAGACCGGCGTCACCGGCATGTTCGGCCTGACGTTCCAATGTTTCGATCAGGCGCTCCTGCCCCTCGGCCACGCGGGTCAGCGCGGTGTTCACAGGATTCGTCTCGCTCATCCTGTGGGTCAGGCGTTCGACGGAGTCGGCCAGAACGCCCAGTTTCTCATCCACCATGGAACGGCTGACATCGGATTGGGTCAGCATCATTTGCAGGCTTTCCATCTGCTCGGCCATGTAATCGACGACCGGGGCCATCGCCGCCGCCTCGCCCGTGACCTCGCCATCCTGCCCCGCGAAACCAACGCGGGTAATGGTGGACATCCATTCCTCAAGCTCACGATAAAATCGGTTCTGCCCGTGACTTGCGAAAAGCTCCAAAAGCCCCACGACAAGCGATCCGGCAAGCCCCAGCAGCGAGGAGGCAAAGGCCACCCCCATGCCGCCCAACTGCGCCTCAAGCCCGGTCATCAGGCGGTTGAACACCTCAACCCCGCCTTCGCCATCCTGCGGCGCAAGGCTGCGGATGGTGTCGACGACCGCCGGCACGGTGGTGGCCAGCCCGTAAAATGTGCCCAAGAGCCCAAGGAAAATGAGCATATTGACGATATAGCGCGTGATCTCGCGCGCCTCGTCGATGCGTTGCGCCACGGAATCAAGGATGGACCGCGCCGAGGTCTGGGCGATCTGCAACCGCTTCTTGCCGCGTTGCCGCAAAAGCGAGGCCAAGGGCGCCAGAAGTAGCGGGGCCTTGGTCATCTCGTGGCCCGGGGTTTCGGCGGCAAAGCCTTCGATCCAGCGCACCGACCCGATCAGTTGAAAGACCTGCCAGAAGCAGGCCACGACACCAATCAGGAAAACAAAGATGATAAAGCCATTCAGGTACGGATTGGCCTGAAACACCGGCAGCACCCGGGGCAGCGCCAGAAAGGCCCCGAAACAGGTCAACCCCAGCACGATCAGCATCAGCATGATCTGGCGGAAGGGGTGTGAAAACTTGGGCTCGACCTCACGGTCCGGCTGCGCCATCGGCACGGCTCCCGGCGGTGGTTCTTGTTGGGCCAACCCTACGCGTCAAAAGCCCCTAAGCCAAGGATTTATGCGCATAAATGGCGTACGCGCGCCGCCAGCCAATCCAGTTCCGCATCGCGAATACCCAACTCGTGCAAATGCGCGGCGGTGTTGTAGAGATATTCGGTATTCGGCCCACGCCCCCCAACGGCAGCTGCGATGATGCGGGCCTGTTCCTCAAGGTCCAGACCTCCGCAATATTGCACATGGTCGGGATCAATCACATAAGTCACCGCCTCGACGACCCGGCCATCGGCCAGTTCGATGTCCAACATGCGCTCAAGATAGGCCGCCGACACCAGTTCGCGTTCACGCAGGTAGGCCAGTGTTTGGTCTTCCTCGCCCGTCGCCACCGAGAGCGCCACGCCATGACAGCGCGCGCCCTCCATGGCATCCAGTGCCAGAACGAGGCCCGGCGCCTCTTCGCTGCCGCGATGGTGGATCGAGCGCATGCAAAAGCTGCGGTGGTAATCGGGCAGCGTGGCGATCACCCGTTCCGCGACATTGAACCCCGGATTCCACACCAAAGAGCCGTAACCGAAAACCCACATCGTCATTTTACTGTTCCTTGTGTCATAGACGCCTTAAACACCAACCCAAGAGAGCAGAAAAGGGGGGCCGCAGCCATGCGTTTACTGGTGGCACTTTTGATTGCAGTTGTCGCGCTTTGGTCTGGCTATTGGTTTATCGGGTCAAGTGGCGTGCAATCGGGCTTTGCGACATGGTTCGAGGATCGTCGCGACGAAGGTTGGGTGGCCGACTACAGCGACCTCACGGTGCAGGGATTTCCCAGCCGGTTCGACACGGTGTTCGAGGATCTGGCCCTGGCCGATCCGGACACGGGGCTTGCATGGGAGGCCCCGCGCTTTCAGATCAACGCCCTGAGCTATAACCCCGGCCACGTCATCGCCGTCTGGCCCGAAACGCAATTGATCGCCACACCACTGGAGAAATACGACGTGGCAAGCCGCGATATGCGCGCCAGCGCTGTGGTCGGCGTCAGCACGCAACTGCCACTTGAGCGCAGCACCCTGACGGCAGAGGCCTTGGCCGTCTCGCCCCAAGGCCGGGATGAGCCGACGCGCATTGAAACCTTGAGCCTTGCGATTGAGACCATGCCGGCCACCGCTGCGCCGGTCTATCGGCTGGGCCTGCGGGCCGATGGCGTCTCGCCTTCTGTTCCGGTCCGCGCACGGCTTGACCCGCGCGGCAGCCTGCCCGAAACGCTGGAGGCCTTGCAGGCCGATATGGTTGTCGAATTCGACAAGCCGTGGGATCGCAGCGCCATCGAGGTGGCCCGCCCGCAACCCCGTAGTATCGACCTCAAACTGGCGCAGGCGCGTTGGGGGCGGCTTGAACTTCAGGCGGCCGGCAAGGTGACGGTGGATGCCCGCGGTGTGCCGACCGGCGAAATCACCGTGAAAGCCCGCAACTGGCGCGAGATTCTGGAACTGGCGGTGACAGCAGGGGCGATTCCGGAAGGGTTTGCCGGGACGCTGGAAGATGGCTTGTCGCTCTTGTCGCAAATGGCGGGCAACCCCAAAACGCTGGATATTCCACTTGGCTTTCGGTCGGGGCGGGTGATGCTTGGGCCGGTGCCGATCGGGCCGGCGCCGATTGTTCGGTTGAGGTAAGGGAATTGGGGGCTTCGCCCCACGTTGAAAACCCTTTGGGATTTTCCACGTTCCCCAGGATATTTTCAAACAGAAGAAAACCGTGGCCGTTACGCCCGAAGCCTAGCGGCAATACGGCCCATAGCCGTGTTCAGCCGTGTCGAAATGGAAATGATCCTGATGGTGGCGGTCCGATTCAGGGCCAAGCACCGTGCCGAAGGGGCCGCAGGCGCTTTGGTGCAATTGGCGCAGGATGCGGCCCTTGTGGCCATTGTTCCAGTCGTCGAGCACGGTGATGTCATCGCCGTCGCGCAACTGTATCGCGGCGATGTCGATGGCATTGCCCTTGGCATGTTCCGACAGGCGCGCGCCGGGGCGGTGGTTGCGGGTGCGGCAGGCATAATGCGCCGCGACCTTCAGGCCAGAGACACCCCCGCCCGTCTTGCCGACCGCCGAGGTGAGGCCGGTATCGACCCAGCCTTTGAGGGTGCGCGCGGTACGGCAGTTCATCAGCGACGATTGGCTAAGCGTAATCCCGCCCACCGAGGTCACGCGCACCGCCGTGTCGATACCGCAGGCCCCGTTTCCAGGAACGGAGCCAACCACGACACCCTTGATCGACGGATCGCCACAGACCGAACCCTTGGAGGATACGACAGGCTCTTTTGAGCCACTACCAACAACAGAACACCCCATCAAAATCAATGGGATAAGAAAAACTACACGCATGGATCAGCCCTTTTTGACACGTCCGAAATCTGGGGCGTCGGTATCCTGCCCCGCCTCGATAATACCGCGCCGGATGGCGCGTGTGCGGGTAAAGTAATCAAACAGGTGATCGCCGTCACCCGTGCGGATCGCGCGTTGCAGGGCGAAAAGCTCCTCGGTGAAGCGGCCAAGGATTTCCAGCGTCGCTTCCTTGTTGGTCAGGAAGACGTCGCGCCACATGGTGGGGTCGCTGGCGGCGATGCGGGTAAAGTCGCGAAAGCCCGCAGCAGAGTATTTTATGACCTCGCCATCGGTCACCCGGCGCAGGTCGTCCGCCACGCCAACCATCGTGTATGCAATGAGGTGCGGCGCGTGGGAGGTGACGGCGCAGACGAGGTCGTGGTGTTCGGCGTCCATCTCATCGGTCTTTGCGCCCATGCCCTGCCACAGATTTTCCAATCGCTCGACAGCCGCACGGTCACTGCCGTCCACCGGTACAATTAAGCAGTACTTGCCTTCAAAGAGTTCGGCAAAACCCGAGCGTGGTCCGGAATGCTCGGTGCCCGCCATTGGGTGCGCGGGGACGAAATGCACGCCGTCGGGCAGATGCGGGCCGACGGCTTCGATCACCGCCTTCTTGACGGAGCCTACGTCGGACACCGTCGCGCCGGGTTTCAGGGCCGGGGCAATCTCGGCGGCGACGGCCCCCATGGCGCCCACCGGCACGCAAAGTACCACCAGATCGGCACCCTCCACGGCCTCAACCGCGCTGTCGCAAACCCGGTCACACAGGCCGATGTCGCGCGCCGTGGCGCGGGTTTCCGTTGAGCGGGCAAAGCCCGTGACCTCACCCGCCAGCCCGTGACGTTTCATCGCCCAGAACATCGACGAGGCGATCAGCCCCAGACCGATCAGCGCCACGCGCTCGTAAATCGGCGTGCCGCTCATCTCTCGTTCCCCATGAATTGGCCCACCGCATGGGCCACCCGGCGACAACTGGGTTCATCCCCAACGGTGATCCGCAGGCAGTTCGGCAGGTTGTAACCCGCCACCAGCCGCACGATCAGCCCCTCGGATTTAAGGTAAACGTCACAGGCCTCGGCCTCCTCACGGCTGGCGAAACGCGCAAGGATGAAATTCGCCGTCGAAGTGTCGGAGGGCACGCCGCGTTCTGCCAGTGCCTCGGCCAACCAGGCTCGCATCCGCGCGTTGTCTTCGCGGCATTTGGTGGCCCATGCCACATCACGCACCGCCGCTTCGGCGGTGACAAGCGCCGCTTGGCTAAGGTTGAAGGGGCCGCGCATCCGGTTCAGCACATCGACCACATGCTGCGGGCCATAGCCCCAGCCGACGCGCAAACCACCCAAACCATAGAGCTTGGAGAAGGTGCGGGTCATCACTACGTTGTCGCGGCTGTCCACAAGGCCCGCGCCGCCATCGTAGCCTTCGACATATTCGGCATAGGCCCCATCCAGCACCAAAAGCACATGATCGGGCAGGTTTTCGGCCAGTCGCGCCACCTCACCATCGCCGATCATCGTACCGGTGGGGTTGTTGGGGTTGGCGATAAAAACCAGTTTGGTGCGCTCATTGCAGGCGGCAAGGATCGCGTCCACATCGGTCACGCGCTCGCGCTCGGGCACCTCCACGGGGGTGGCGCCATTGGCCATGGCGCTGATCTTGTACATGGCAAAGCCGTGTTCGGTGTGGATCACCTCATCGCCCGGCCCGGCATAGGCTTGGCAGAGAAAGGCGATAATCTCATCGCTGCCCACGCCACAGACCACGCGCGCCGGGTCAAGCGCATGCACCTCGCCAATCGCCTCGCGCAGGGCGCGGTGATCGGTGGATGGGTAGCGGTGCAGATCATAGGCGGCCTTGCGGAACGCCTCCTTCGCGGCCTCGCTGGGGCCGAAGGGGTTTTCGTTCGAACTGAGCTTGACCACGTTCGAAACCCCCGCCACATGGCTGGCCCCGCCCTTGTAAAGCTCGATATCCATGATCCCCGGCTGGGGTGTGATCTTGGTCATTTGGCCATCTCCCTGACCGGTGTTCTAGCCCTGCCCCCGGGCCTTGACCAGAAGCAAAAACGCAAGCCTGATAATGTGTCGCCTTGGTGCATCCCTTTGGGTGGACCGATACCTTGATCAATCATCGCTCAGGTTAGATTTAATCATATCAAGCAGCTCAGCGGCATTCGGAACTTGCTCGAACGCGGCTGGCACAGTGAGCGCCCCCCAATGAACCGGTTGGCCGGGATGCGATAGCCCAAATCCAAATGGATTAAGCTCCTGTTGATCCATTAACGCCCCAATTTTCAGCGAAGGGTAAGGCCGGGTCGAAAACACCTCGTACGGATAGGTCGCGGAATGCGCGTTCGACACCACGTAAAGCCGGGTTCCGGCGTGCCAGTTGCGGCCACGGCGACACACAATGGAACGCTTGTTGGTGAGATAGTAAAGCACAGTGCACAGGACGGTTTGCCTGCGATACGCGAACCATATTGAGGCAAGGATAAAAGCAACCGACACGGCCATGTATACCCATATCGCCTCATACCTCCCAAACGAAGCGTCACCCGAAATGAAAGGCAGTGTGCTCCACATCACCAGAGCACCGAGCATCATCGAGATAAGCCAAACCCGCTCGGCTCCGATAGGCTGAAAGAACCGGCGTCCATATTCGGGCTGCCCTGTCCAGATCACGTGTTCATCGGCATCCAGAATGGTGTTGAGTTCGCCGTGCGAAAAAACGTCGAGTGAAACACCGCTCATTCTGCAGAATATCCCTTAACCGAAGCACTGGCCAGACGTGCCACAAATCCGTAAGCGACTACGTCGTTAATACATCCCCAATACCAAAAAGAAAAGGCCGCGGCGGGCATCCCCGTCGCGGCCTTGAATCCTGTTGCGCGGAACGCTTAGTTCTGCGCGTAGAATTCGATGACGAGGTTCGGTTCCATCATCACCGGATAGGGCACATCGCCCAAGCCCGGGGTGCGGACGAATTTCGCGGTCATCTTGGAATGGTCGGCCTCGATGTAATCGGGCACGTCACGCTCGGGCAATTGCGTGGCTTCGAGGATCGCCGCCATTTGCTTGGACCGATCGCGGACTTCCACGACGTCACCCTCTTTCACACGGTAGGAGGGGATGTTGACCTTCTTGCCGTTCACACGGACGTGGCCGTGGTTCACGAATTGACGCGCGGCAAAGATGGTGGGCACGAACTTGGCGCGGTAAACCACCGCGTCCAGACGACGCTCCAGCAGGCCGATGAGAATCTCACCGGTATCGCCGCGCAGACGCTCGGCTTCGGCATAGATGCGGCGGAATTGTTTTTCCGTCAGGTCGCCGTAGTAGCCTTTCAGCTTCTGCTTGGCGCGCAGTTGCAGGCCGAAGTCGGACATCTTGCCCTTGCGGCGCTGACCGTGCTGGCCGGGGCCGTATTCACGACGGTTGACGGGGGATTTCGGACGACCCCAGATGTTTTCACCCATCCGGCGGTCAATTTTGTACTTGGCAGACGTGCGTTTGGTCACGGCTGGTCTCCTTCTTGGATTGTGAAGGGCGTTGTCCTCTGGTCTTATCCGGTTTCCCGGCGCCCGACAGGCATCCCCTTGCGGGGGCCACCAACACCAATGAAGCCGCGCTTATACGCGCGTCATGTGCAGAGTCAACCGCGCAAATGCTCCTGTCTCAGGCCGCCTCGTGCAGCAGGATCGCCGCCTCGGAACTGTTCAGGCTGCGGCGCGCGAAACTGCCGTAGGTATGCGGCTCGCTTTCCAGATGCGGGTTGAGCGCCAGAAGCCTTGCCCGGTCTTCATCGGCCAGCGTGGACAGGGCCGTGCTGGCGGGGTGGAAACTTTCGGTTTCCACGCCATTGGCCCAAAGCACCTGATGGCGCGGCAACATGAGGTGGATATAGGTCACCTCGCGCAGGGCCGCGTCCACCGTCACCGTGGAGTGGTTCACCAGATCGCGGGCGGTCACCAAAATCTCGGGCGTATTGAACAGGGCGCGCGCCTCGTCGCCTTCCAGAAGCATCCGGTGACTGGGCGAGACCAAAAGCTCGTCATCGGGACGGTCGCCGCCAAAAGCGCCCGCCTTGATCCGAATGGGCCGCAGGTATGGCATGGCGAAAAGCCGTGCGCCGGTCATCCGGCGTTGGCCGATCCATTGGATTTCCTCGGCCCCGTTATCCTTGGTCTGCACCATGTCGCCTTCGCGCAGGTCTTGCACAAGACGTGGGCCAGCGGGGGTATGGATGCGCGTGCCGGGGGTGAAACAGATCACCCCGCCGGTTTCCGGCCCGGTCGAGGGGTGCCGCAACCCTTCCAG
>DATFKJ010000044.1:0-2839 GCA_035268705.1 Roseovarius sp.
ACAAACCCCACGGCGATTTCCACTGCTCCATGCAGCTGATGGAAACCGGCGAGTTCGACAAGGCAGGCTTCAAGCGCCTGCACGTCGCCGGGCACCCCGAGGGCAACAAGGATATCGACCCCGACGGGTCGAACAAGAACGTCGACGAGGCGCTGCAATGGAAACAAAAGTTTTCCGAGCGTACCGACGCCGAAATGGCGCTGGCCACTCAGTTCGCCTTTGACGCCAAGCCGATCATCTCATGGGCCGATGCCCTGCGCGAGGCGGGCATCACCCTGCCCGTCCATATCGGCATCGCCGGCCCGGCAAAGCTGCAAACCCTGATCAAATTCGCCATCGCCTGCGGCGTCGGCCCCTCGCTCAAGGTTCTGCAAAAACGCGCCATGGATGTCTCCAAGCTGCTCCTGCCCTACGAGCCGACGGATGTGCTTGCCGAACTGGCCGCGCACAAGGCGGCGCACCCCGATTTCAACATCGAACAGGTTCACTTCTTCCCGCTTGGCGGTATCAAGACCAATGCCAACTGGGCTATTGAACATGGCGGCGCCTCGGGCGTTCCCGCAAACCAACAAGGATAAACCATGACCCGTACCATCATCGAAAGCAAAACCAAGACCGCCGTGATGGGCTTCGATGAGCCGTTCTGCGTCATTGGCGAACGGATCAACCCGACAGGCCGCAAGAAGCTTGCCGCGGAACTGGAAGCGGGCGATTTCTCGACCGTGGAAAAAGACGCGGTCGCACAGGTCGCCGCCGGGGCCACGGTGCTGGATGTCAACGCGGGCGTTGTCTATAACTCCAACCCCAACCCGAACGAGACAGAACCGCCCCTGATGACCAAGATCATCGAACTGGTCCAGGGGCTGGTCGACGTGCCGCTCTGCATCGACAGCTCGGTGCCCGCCGCGCTTGAGGCTGGCCTCGCCGCCTGCGAAGGCCGCCCACTGCTGAACTCGGTCACCGGGGAAGAAGAGCGGCTTGAGGCGATCCTGCCGCTGGTCAAGAAGTACAACGTGCCGGTCGTGGCCATCTCGAACGACGACACCGGCATTTCCGAAGACCCCGAGGTGCGCTTTGCCGTCGCCAAAAAGATCGTGGAACACGCCGCCGATTATGGCATCCCCGCCCATGACATCGTGGTCGACCCGCTGGTCATGCCCATCGGGGCCATGGGCACCGCCGGTCAGCAGGTCTTCACACTTGTTCGACGCCTGCGCGAGGAACTGGGCGTGAACACCACTTGCGGCGCCTCGAACATCTCCTTCGGCCTGCCCAACCGCCACGGCATCAACAACGCCTTCCTGCCCATGGCCATGGGCGCGGGCATGACCTCGGCCATCATGAACCCGGTGGCCCTGCCGGTGAAACAATCCGAAATCGACGCCAAGAAGGCCGAAGTCGCCGCCGCTGGCCTTATTCTGCCCGAGGACATGGACGATGAAACCTTCTGTCAACTCTTCGGTCTCGGCTCCACCAAGCCGCGCCCGGGCAAGGAAATGGAGGCCATCCGCGCCGCCAACTTCCTCACCAACAACGATCCGCACGGCGGCGCTTGGATCAAGTTCAACAAGGCCCCGCCGAAACCCGGTGAAGAAGCCGCCGGAGGCCGGGGTGGCCGCGCCGGCTCCCGCCGCCGCCGCCGCGCCTGATCCGCATTAGATCGAGTGAAGAATGGCCCCGCTGTCCGGCGGGGCCTTTTTTATGGATTGGCGTCACACTCGGCTGTGCATCCCAAAGCGGAAACCGCCGCCTTGCATGGCCCCTTCGAAGCCAAAGCGCCCGGTCATTCCCCCTGATTGATCCAATGCTGCGAACTCACCGTAAACTTTGGGTGATCAGTATGTGTAGTTCTTCAAAAAAATGACTGAAAGGAATTGACCATGAACCGCCGCTTTACAATCAAGACACTGGCAGCACTCGGCATTGCTGCATTGACCACCGCCTGCGCACCGATGATGGACGACGGCGACGACATCGTCGACATCGCTGCCTCGAATGAGAATTTTTCAACGCTTGTCACTGCTGTCCAAGCTGCGGGCCTCGTTGACACGCTCAAGAGTGACGGCCCGTTCACGGTCTTCGCGCCAACCAACGAAGCCTTCGCGGCGCTGCCTGCGGGGACTGTCGAAACCCTGCTGAAGCCAGAGAACAAGGATAAGCTCGTCTCGATCCTGACGTATCATGTCGTTCCCGGCGCGGTCACCTCCGATCAGCTTGCCGGACAACGCCTTTCGGTCAAGACCGTTCAAGGCTCAACGGTACATGTCGACGGCACCCATGGTGTGAAAGTTGACGGTGCCACCGTCACCTCCGCCGATATCATCGCCTCGAACGGCGTGATCCACGTGATCGACAAGGTTATCATGCCATAAGGTGATCTGCCGAACCGGTATGAAAGGCTCTGGGTCTCCAGAGCCTTTTTTCTTGGTGCAATCTGGCTTTAAAGGCACGACCGTTGGTCCCGATGTGCAACGCGGTGAATGACGGCTTGAACCCATCTTGGCACCTAGACGACACCAACTGCGGCACGGCGTCGGCCAAACACCCGTAGGATGCGCATTCATGCGCACCGCATGAGACGCGCCGCACAAAGGGATGAATGTCGGCTGTGCGCAGGGAGCGGGCCTTGCAAAGCTTTGGCGTTATCCCGAAAAGCCGTTCCCTTGAAATGCAGCGAACGAGCCGTCTGAGTCCTTGTCGGACAATAGCCGCGCGTCGCCGTGCCCCCGCGCCCGGGCAATACGTCTACTTCACCGCTTGCCCGGCACTCAATCCCGCATCTCGCGAAGAAGCCCGTCAACGCTGATGCGCGCGCACCGCCAAAACGTACAAAACTCAC
>DATFKJ010000045.1:0-11118 GCA_035268705.1 Roseovarius sp.
CCTCGATCCCGCCGCGGTCGTTGAGGAACTGGGTATAGACGATCTTGCCCACCGGCACGCTCATCTCCGCGCCGCAGACATGGTTGAGGAACGCCTCGGCCTCCGGCCCCTCCACCCGCAATTTGCCGAAACTCGACATATCGTACATGCCCGCGCCCCCGCGGATCGCGGCATGCTCAGACGCGGCATTGTCAAACCAGTTCTGTCGCCCCCAACTGTAATGATACTCCCGCTCCTGCCCCGGTTTGGCGAACCAATTGGCCCGCTCCCAACCGGCCATCTCGCCCATGACAGCGCCCTGCTCCAAAAGCTGCGCATGGAACGGCGTGCGCCGGACACCCCGCGCCGTGGCCTTCTGGCGATAGGGGTAGTGATCAGCATAAAGCAGACCCAAAGTTTCGGTGGACCGGTCCACCAGATAGCGCTTGTTGCCTTGGAAGGGCTGCATCCGGGCAATATCCACATCGCCCAGATCAAAGGGCCTCGCGCCATCCTCCATCCACTGGGCCAGCGCCATCCCCGCGCCGCCCGCACTTTGAATACCGATGGAGTTGAATCCGGCAGCAACCCAGACATTTTCCATCTCCGGGCAGCGGCCAAGGTGATAGGCATCGTCGGGTGTGAAACTTTCCGGCCCGTTGAAGAAGGTGTGAATCCCCGCCTCGCCCAGCATCGGCATTCGGTTCACCGCCCATTCGAGGATTGGCTCGAAATGGTCGAAATCCTCGGGCAGTTGGTCGAACTCGAAATCCTCGGGGATACCCTGCACCCCCCATGGTTTGGAATTGGGTTCGAACGCGCCCAGCATCATTTTGCCTGCGTCTTCCTTGTAATAGGCGCATTCATCCGGCACCCGCAGGACCGGAAGCTGGCTGAGGCCGTCGATGGGTTCGGAAACGATATAGAAATGCTCACAGGCCTGAAGCGGCACGTTGGTGCCAAGCATCCGGCCCACCTCATGGCCCCACATGCCCGCGCAATTGACCACCAATTCGGCCTCGATATGACCCGTGGCGCCATCCTCGGCCTGCCAATCGACGCCGGTGATCCGTGGCCCGTTGCGCGCCACATCGGTCACTTTCACCCGCTCTTTGACAATCGCACCCCGCTGCCGCGCGCCCTTGGCAAGCGCAAGCGCGATATTGGCCGGATCGCCCTGCCCGTCCTTGTCCAGATAAACCGCGCCTTTGACGCCCTCAATGTTGAGGTGTGGGTACTTGCCCTGCACCTCCGCCGCGCTGATCTCCTCGACATCGACGCCAAAGGCGCGGGCCATTGCGGCCTGACGGTAGATTTCTTCGCGGCGCTCCTCGGTGAGCGCCACGGTGATCGACCCCACCCGCTTGAAGCCGGTGGCCACCCCGGTTTCTTCTTCGAGACTGCCGTAAAGCTCTTGCGAGTATTTGGCGAGTTTGGTCATGTTCGCCGTCGCCCGCAGCTGCGCGATCAGCCCTGCCGCGTGCCATGTGGTGCCGCTGGTCAACTGCTTGCGTTCCAGCAAGACAACATCGCTCCAGCCCAGTTTGGTCAGGTGATAGGCCACCGAACAGCCCACCACGCCACCGCCAATGATGACCACGCGGGCCTTTTGCGGAAGATCAGCCATTTTTATCCTCGTTGAGTGCTTGTGTCATGTCTCGGATCGCTTGCGCGATCCGACCGGTCGGGGGCGCTGCCCCCTACGTTGAAAATCCTTGGATTTTCAACGCCACCCCCGGGGTATTTTCGCCAAGAAAAAGCGGGGCTTGGATCAGACGATCTCATGGCCCGCCTCCGTGATCCGTTGCGCCAGTTCCCGGATATGAGCAGGCCCCACCTCGCAGCATCCACCGATGATCGTGGCGCCCTGCTCAATCCAGCACATGGCGAAATCAGCATAGGCGTCCGGCCCGAGATCTTGCCGGGCACTCAGGGCATCGACCGTCGGAGCCTCTTGCAAGAAGCCGTCGCTGATGGCGGTGAAACCGTTGGCATAGGCACCGAAGGGCAGGTCAAAGGTCTTGAGCACCTCCAGCGCCGGGGCCACGGCCTCGGGGCGCGAACAATTGATCAACACCGCCTCGGGCTGGCAGCGCTCCAGCAAAGGGGCAAGATCGGATAGCTGTTCGCCAGACCGCAACCGGGTGCCATCATCGTCATCCACCGTCACCGCCAGCCACACCGGAAGGCCATGTCCAGAGGCCGCGCGCAACGCACCCTCGGCCTGTTCGACCGAGGCCATTGTCTCAAGCAAGAGCAGATCCACCTTATCCTTGAGATTGGCGACAGGCTCGACATAGAGTTTTTCAGCCGCCTCAGGCGACGGGCAAAGATCGGGGCGATAGGATTGCACCAAGGGGCCGATAACGCCCGCCACCCTGCCTGATCCATGTGCGTCCCGCGCCCGGCGTGCCGCCTCTACGGCCACGTCGGCCAAGCGGCCCCCCTCAGTCTCAAGACCAACGCGCTGCAAACGGTCCCGCAAGATCGCATAGGTATTTGTGCTGGCCAGCGTCGCCCCAGAGGCAAAATATTCACGGTGTACCGCCTCGATCAGGTCCGGGTGGTCAACCATGGCTTGCGTTGACCAAAGCGGAGTGGGGGCATCCCCCGCCCGCTTGACGAGTTCCTGCCCAATCGACCCATCAAGAAGAATGATATTGCTCAAGCCCGCAGCCTTTCGTTCTCAGGGTCCCAAATGGGCGCGTCGGGTTGCACCACTGCGGGGAACCGGTGGCCATAAATCTCGACCTCCAGATCGGACCCCGGCACCGCCAGATCGGCCCGCACCATGGCAAGCGCCACCGAGGCATTCACCCGATAGCCCCAAGCGCCGCTCGTCACCTCACCCACGATCTGCCCGCCGTGCCAGATCGGGGCCATATAGGGCGCATCCGCCTCCCCGGCATCGACAACCAATTGCACGAAAGCCTTTTGCCGGCCTTGCTGTTTCTCGGTCAGAAGCGTGGCTTTGCCGGTGAACTCCTGCGGCTTGTCGAATTTCACGAACCGCTCCAACCCGCCTTCCAGCATCGAGTAATCGGTCGACAAATCACCCTTCCACGCGCGATAGCCCTTTTCGATCCGCAAGGAATTGAGCGCATACATGCCAAAGGGCGTGGCCCCGGCCTCCAGAAGGGCGTCGTAAATCGCCGGGATCGCCGCGTTCTCAGCATGCACTTCCCAGCCCAACTCGCCTGTGAAGCTCACCCGGATCAAGAAGGCCTTTTGGCCGGCCACCGTGCAATGCTGATGGCTCAGCCACGGCAGGCTCAGGTCGGCATCGGTCAGCCCACTTAGAACCTCGCGGCTTTGCGGCCCGGCCACCAAAAGCGCATCCCGCTCGGCGGTGGTCTCGCGGCATTCCAGCCCCTCGGGCAAGGCATTGCGCACCAATTCGCCATCATGCCATTGGGCCGTGGCGGCGGTGATCAGAACGAAACTGTCCTCCTTCAGCCGGATACAGGAAAACTCTGTCACGATGCGGCCCCGCTCATCGGCAACGTAGACAAGGTTCATTCGCCCCACCTTGGGCAAGCCGCCGGTCACGAAGCCGCGCAGCCATTCATCGGCCCCCGGCCCTGAAATCCACAACCGGGTGAACCCGGGCAGGTCCAGCACGCCACAGGCATCGCGCACCGCCTCGCATTCTTCTTTCACCCGCACGGCCCAAGGCCCGTCGCGGTGCCAAGTCTGCGTCGCCTCCTCGCTGGTGTCATCGCCGGGTTTGGCAAACCAGTTGGCCCGCTCCCAACCATTATAGGCCCCCATCTGACCGCCCTGCGCCTTGAGTTTGTCATGCACCGGCGACAGCTTCTTGTCCCGGCCCGCGGGCCATTCGTGATGCGGGAAATGCATAGCGTATTCGTGGCCGTAAACTTCCATGCCCTTGGCCACGCAATAGTCGTGGTCGGTGTAATCGGTATAGCGACGCGGATCGACCGCCCACATATCCCATTCGGTTCCGCCGTCTATCACCCATTCGGCCAATACCTTGCCCGCGCCGCCCCCTTGGGCAATGCCAAAGGTAAAGACACAGCATTCGAAGGCGTTCTTCACACCCGGCATCGGCCCGATCAAGGGCATGCCATCGGGGGCATAGGGGATGGGGCCATTGATGATCCGGCTGATCCCGGCCGAGCCTGCCACCGGCACCCGCTCCATGCTGTCGGCCACGATATCGCCGATCCGGTCGAGATCGTCCGACCAAAGCTGAAACGAGAAATCCTCGGGGATGGCATCGCCGGAGTCTTCCCATTCCGCTTTACAGTTCGGCTCATAGGGGCCGATGTTGAAGCCATGCTTTTCCTGCCGGAAGTAATAAGACACGTCCACATCCCGCAAGAGCGGCAGCTTCTTACCGCCATTGGCCTTCGACCATGCCTCGATCTCCGGCACTTCCTCGGTCAGGACATATTGGTGGCTCATCACCATCATCGGCACGGTGCGCCCGCCATAGGGCTTGAACCACTCGCCCACCCGCTGGGCATAATAGCCTGCCGAGTTCACGACGTAATCACAGGCGATATCGCCCTTCTCGGTGTGAACGATCCAGCCCTCACCGTCTTTGCTCACCCCGGTCGCGGGGCAGAAGCGGATCACTTTGGCCCCCATGTCGCGCGCGCCCTTGGCCAGCGCTTGGGTAATCTGCGCAGGGTCGATATCGCCATCATTGGGATCGTAAAGCGCGCCTTCAAGATCGTGGGTCTCGATGAAAGGATAGCGTTCCTTGATTTCCTCGACGCTCAGAATTTCAAGGTCCATGCCTTGGTTCTTGCCCCAGCCCTTGGCGCGCTCGAACTCCTGCATGCGCTCCTTGGAATGCGCCAGCCGGATTGATCCGGTCTGGTGATAGTTCATCGGGTAATCCACCTCCTCGCCCAAGCGGGAATAAAGGTCGATGGAATAGCGCTGCATGTTCATGATCGCCCATGAGGTCGAAAACGACGGCACATTGCCCGCCGCATGCCATGTGCTCCCGGCGGTCAGTTCGTTCTTTTCCAAAAGCACACAGTCGGTCCAACCCTTCTTGGCCAGATGATAGAGGCAAGAGGCCCCGACAACCCCGCCGCCAATGACCACAACCTTCGCTTTGTTCGGCAGATCCGCCATGTCTTTCTCCCTTTTATGCTTGGCCCCGCTTGCCGGTGGCCCCTTGTCTCAATCCCAGATCAATCTTGCCGCCAGCCCGGCAAACATCACACCGGCCACCCGGTTCAAAAGCCCCGCGCGGGCGCGCAACACATGCGCCATGCGCCCCGCCGCCGCCCCAAGGCACAGCGAAAAGCCAAAGCCGAAAACCGTAAAAATCGCTCCCAAGACCACGATCTGCGCCCAAAGCGGGCCAATCGCGGGGTCGGTGAATTGCGGTATGAAGGCAAAGATGAAAAGCGCGGTCTTGGGGTTCAGAACATTGGTCAAAAACCCCCGCTGCACCGCACGCCGCAGGCTTTGCGCCGCGCGTCCCTGCTGCACATCATCGGCATGCCGCCACGCCTGCACTGCCAGCCAAAGCAAATACGCCGCCCCGGCGTATCGGATCACATCGTAAAGCGCAGGCCGCGCCAGAAGGATCGCCGACAGCCCCGCCGCCGCCATGGCCACATGCACCACGATGCCAAGGTTCACCCCCAAGGCCGCTGCCATCCCCATGCGCGGCCCGCCCCGCATCCCGCTGGCCGAAATGAAAACAAAATCCGCCCCCGGCGTGATATTCAACAACAGGCCCGCGGCGATGAACGCCACCAGCAACGCTGGCTCAAACCCGGTCAGAACCTCCCAGATCATGCGCCCGCCTCCGGCGTCTTGGGGATGTCATAATAGTCTCCCTTTTCATCCACCCAGTAATGCCCACTCAGGCGCATTCCCGTGGGCGCCTGCAAGGCCCCCATCGCCACCATCACCGTGGCCCCCTCGTCCGCCCGCCAAAACAGGGTCGACCCACAGGTCCGGCAAAATCCCCGCGCGGCCTTGTCACTTGCCCGATACCACGTCAGGCCCGCCTCCTCCGTCATCCGCACCGCCGCCTTTGGCGCGGGCACGGCGGCAAAGTAATGCCTCGACTGCCGCCGACACTCCCGGCAGTGGCAGGCAATCGGGTCATGCACCTCCGCCTCCACCACAAAGGCAACCTCTCCACACAGGCAGGCACCACGCTGCATCACACCCTCCCCGGCACCGAGGCCGCGCCAAGCGCCACGCCATAGGCCACGAAACAGCCCGCCATCGCCCGGCGCAGCCAGACATTGAACACCGCGTTCAACGCCACCCGGCCCAGCCCCGCGCCCAGCGCGGTAAACCCGGTATAGCTCAGCCCGGTAATGGTCAGGGCCGTGGGGAAGATCACCCACATCTGGTCCCAGATCGGCACATCGGGCTGCACGAACTGGCTGAAGGCCGCCAGATACCCCGCCACGCTTTTGGGGTTGATGGTGGCAATCACGAACCCCCGCCAAAACACCGATCCGCGTGTTTCCACGTCAACCGACACAGGCCGCCGCGCCATGAGCCAACCGCGCACGCCCAGCCAGATCAGCACCCCGGCCCCGATCCACTTGGCCACCGCGAACCCAAGGGGCGAGGCGGCAATAAGCGCCGTCACCCCCGCCGCCGAGAGGGTCAGGAACAGGCTCGCCTGACACAGGATCGCCAAGACTCCCCAAAGCCCCCGGCGAAAACCAACGGTCATGCCATTGCGCAGGCAATTCAAATGGTTCGGCCCCGGTGTGGTCACGAACACCACCCAGAACAGCGCGAATATGGTCCAGCCCTCCAAACTCATTCCAAGCCCCTCAATAGACCGGCGGGGCGATCACCCAGATCGCCACGCAAGGGGTGTCATGGGGGTTGGACCAGCTATAAAGCTCGCCGCGAAACCGGAAACTGTCCCCGGGGCCAAGGGAAAACACCCGCTCTCCGATGCGCAACTCCAACCGCCCGGAAATGACATAGCCGACCTCCTGCGTGGGCCGCTTGGCGGGCACCTGCATTTTCGATCCGGGCGCAAAGGTGGAATGGATGACCTCGAAATCATCGGTCAGGTCGGGCGACAGCAATTCCTCCACCAACCCTTCCTCGCCCGCGCCCATGGGCCGCCGCGCCCCGGCGCGCACGACATATCCCTGTTCTTCCACCGGCGCGCTTGCATGGCCAAAGAGCATCGACATCGGCACGCCCAGCGCGCCCGCAATCTCGCGCAGGTCGCTGATCGACGGCTCCGACAGGTCGCGCTCCACTTGGCTCAACCACCCCACCGAGCGGCCCAAGACCTCGGACAGCTCCGAAAGCGTCAGCCCACGCGCCTTGCGCAAGGCCCGCAGGTCCGCTCCAAGGGTCTGTGACGTGGTGATCGCACTCTGCTGCATCTACTTCCCATGAAAAATTCCACTCAATTTTCACGTTCATTCGATTCCGTGAAAAAATCAACAAAAATTTCACGCCGCAGCGCAGCGCCCTTGCGACCACCCCAGCCAAAGGCTATCCGGCAGGGCCTCACCCAACCACAGGCCCACCATGCCCGACATCGCGCACTTGATTCTGATCTGTGCCGCCGCGATCAACATCGCGGCGTTACTGGTCATGGCATGGGACAAACGCGCCGCCCGGAAACGACGCCGCCGCGTGCCAGAGCGCCGCTTGCTCTGGATCGCCGCGCTTGGCGGCACACCCGGCATCTTCGCCGCCATCCACAGGCTGTCGCATAAAACCCGCAAACAGCCCTTTCGCCGCTACCTGTTTTTGATACTGGCCGCACAGATCATCATCGCGGGTCTTTGGCTGGCAAGCTAAAGCGTTTCGCAAAAATCTGTGATTCAGGTTTTTGCGAAACGCTTTATTCACCGTAGGGTGCGCATTCATGCGCACCGCGCCCTACCGGCCCAACATCCAATCCCCATCGGGCCAGAACGCATGGAAGGCAAAGGCGAACATCACGTCATGGGCCACGTCACGCCCTTGCCCGTCGCGCACCCGTACATTTCCCACGTCGCGCCCCTTGGCGATCTGTCCGGCATCGAGGGCCGAAGCCTGACCGGCCTCCCATGAAATCTGAACGCCGGCCTCGCTTACACCCCCGGCACGGCGCACGCGCTCAAGCGGCCACGCCTTATCGCCCACCCGCACCACGCGGGCCAAGGGGGCGATGCCATGCGGCGGCTGCTCGCCCTTATAAAGGAAGGGCCGCGAGGATGTGTCGTAGCCCCGATAGGGGGTATGGCCATAACGCCGTGGATAATTCGGCTGCTCCATCACCACCCCATCAGGATGCGCCGCGCGAAACCGGTCCCAGCTTTCCATCCAACCGGGAAGGCTTTTCAGCTCCGTCCCCATGAGGTCACCGACGATGGCTTCGCCAATCGCCTGTTGCCACCAGCTTTCGGTCTGATGGTCATACATGATCATATCGGAATGCCGCAGCTTGCCCGAGACACCGAAACTCAACACCCCATGCGCGGTACGCCGGTCAAACACCATGGCCGAGTTGCACAGCGGGCAGAACGTCACCGCGACCGGCACACCGGCCACGGTATCATTCACAATTTCATGCCATGTCAGGTAGCGAATGGGATAGGCGCGCGCCTTGGCCTGCCCGATCTTGACCACCATCACAGGTTCGTTGCCCGCGATGCGGGCCTCTTGCGCGGCGGGAACAAACGCCGGATCATTCAACGCCGGAATCCCATCCTTGGGCGGCCCACCGGCTAGGATCTCCACCCAACTCTCAACGCTTGTCTGGCTGAAATCAGTCTTCGGCCACTCATTCTTCCAGATCCGTGGCTCGGCATGCAAGGGCATGGCCACCGTCAAAACAAGGCTCAACACGATCAAGACTATGCGCATGGGACGACCTTTGAAAGCTCACCACATCATGTGCCAAAAAGGCCTCTCCGCCTATACATCCCCACGCGAACGTGATGGCGTGTCATTTATCGGAGTGCTCCGCGTGCTTTTCCTTGGCGTGCTTGACCAGTTTGTCCCAGCGATGGTCCTTGAGAACACGGCGAAAGGCGCGCTCCAACTCCCCCACACCGTTGCGCTCATACCAGCGCCCATGCGCTAGGATCACCCGCTCAGGCGACCAGCCGATCATGGTTTCCAGATCCCGCGCCAGCGCTGCCTTGTCCCTGAAACTCCATCGCATATCGGGCGGCATTTTCCCGTCACTATCGTCAATCCCGGCAATCCAGACGATGGGTCGCATCCAGACCGGCAGTTTATCGGTCTCGAAGGCCTCGATCAGGTCCGTCAGGATCAGGGTCTTGCTAGCCTTGTGAAAGAACACGGCCTCGCGATGCACCTTGCTGCCCTGCACGATCATCTGCCGAAGTTGGCCAGCCCAAGGCCTTTCGGCTTTGTCGGCCTGCAAGTCGCGGGGTTTCGGCAATGTCAGGCCCTTCTTATCGGCCCGCGCCACGACACCGGGCGCCGCCCAGAATACAGCCTTTGGAAAGGTCGCCTGCCAGTCGGCAATATGCGCATAGTGAATCCAGTTCGGTGCGATCAGATGCGCCACCTGCCCGACAGCCTCCAATTCGTAGCGCAAGCTATCAGTCAATTGCGTGGGTGAATGCACCCACAGATCGCCGTTCTCCAACCGAACGACCGTGGCACGGGTCGAAAACGGCAAGCCCATGAATTTTATGGCAGGCCCGTCAATCAGCCAAATCCCCTCGGCCACCGGCTTGAGGGTATTGAGCGGCTCATATCCCGTCGGGCCTGCCAATTGATTATTCCGTCACCGTGACGGATGTCATCACATCGGGCTGACCGACGACCGACCCGTTGCGGCCCGCGCCACGCTTGATGGCATCGACCACATCCATGCCCTCGGTCACGCGTCCCACGACGGTGTATTGCCCGTTCAGGAAATGCCCTTCCTTGAACATGATGAAGAACTGGCTGTTGGCGCTGTCGGGGTTCTGGCTGCGGGCCATGCCCACGACACCCCGGTCAAAGGGGATATCAGAGAACTCGGCCTTCAGGTCCGGCTTGTCGCTGCCGCCCATACCCGCGCGGCGCATGTCGCCACCGTCGACCAGACCAAACTCCACATCTCCGGTCTGGGCCATGAAGCCCTCGATCACCCGGTGGAAAACGACGCCATCATAGGCCCCCTCTTCCGCCAATTCGGTGATCTGCGCCACGTGGCCGGGGGCCACATCTTCCAAAAGGTCGATCTTGACCACGCCATTGGCCTCGCCCGACACTTCGACCTCCAGACCCGTGGCAAGCGCAGGCGCGGCCACGACACTCAATACAGCGGCCAGCTTAAGCATCGGCGGCCACCTTGACGCTGATCATCCGGTCGGGGCTCGCGGGCGGCTCACCACGTTGGATGGCATCCACATGCTCCATCCCTTCGATCACCCGGCCATAAACCGTGTACTGACCGTTCAGGAAATGATTATCGCTGAAGCTGATGAAAAACTGGCTGTTGGCGCTGTCGGGGTTTTGGCTGCGCGCGGCGCCGATTGCGCCACGATCATGCGGAATGCGGCTGAACTCGGCCTTGAGGTTGGGAAGGTCGCTGCCGCCGGTCCCGGCCATGCGGGGGTTGTAATCCTTTTCCATGTTGGCATTGGCCACATCGCCGGTCTGCGCCATGAACCCGTCGATCACCCGGTGGAACGCCACGTTGTCATACTGACCGCTGCGCGCCAGCTCCTTCATCCGCTCGCAATGGCCGGGGGCCACATCGGGCAGCAACTCGATGGTCACGGTGCCATCTTTCAACTCAATCAAGATTGTATTTTCGGGATCTTTGATCTCGGCCATGCGGGCCTCCTGCTGTGAAATGTTCACACGATACCTATGGCGTCAGGCCAGGATGGACAAGCGCCACCTTGACGACCCGCCCCCAACAGGCCAAGAGAGGCGCGCGTTCAGAGGAAGACGGAGACCACAGCCATGAGTTGGAACACCCTTGATGATATGGACCTTTCAGGCAAAACCGTCCTGACCCGCGTTGATATCAACGTGCCCTTCGAAAATGGCATCGTCACCGACGCCACCCGCATCATCCGCATCGCCCCCACCATTAACGATATCCTCGACAAAGGCGGCAAGCCGATGCTCATCGCCCACTTTGGCCGCCCCAAGGGCAAGGTCGTCGACGAGATGTCGCTGCGCCCCATCGTGCCT